>NZ_JBFAMX010000230.1:0-15378 GCF_040659615.1 Nonomuraea sp. NPDC049784 | reverse complement strand
CTCGCCACCGGCCGCACCCGGCTGCTGCCGGAGGCCGTCGCCGAACGAGTCGAATGCGATCCCGCGGGCCGCGTCATCGGCGTGCGCTGGGTGGATCGCTCGGGGGCGCGCCATATCGTCGAGGCCGAGGTGGTGATCTGCGCGGCAGGCGCGATCGAGACGGCGCGGCTGCTGCAGAACTCACCGACCCGGCGCGAGCCGCACGGGCTGGGCAACAACCATGACCAGGTGGGCCGGCACCTACAGGGCCACGCCTACGCATGGGCGCTGGGCGAGATGGACGAACCCGTGTACGACGGGCTCGGGCCCGGCGTTTCGCTGGCCACGCTCGACTTCGCGCACCAAAATGACGGGGCGATCGGCGGGGCGATGCTCGCCGACGAGTTCACCGTGCTGCCGATCGCCTTCTGGGCCCGCAATCTGCCTCCTGACGTGCCCCGCTGGGGCATGGAGAACAAGCGGTACATGCGGGAGAACTACCGCCGCGTCATGCGCGTCGGCGGACCGGTCCAGGAGATCCCCAGCCCGCACGCGAGAACGCGGCTCGACCCCCACGTGCGCGACCGGTGGGGAATCCCCGTCGCCCGCCTGTCCGGCACGACGCATCCGGAGACCCTGCGCACAGAGGACTACATCGCCGGCCGCGCCCGTGAATGGCTGCTCGCCTCGGGCGCGCGCCGGACGTGGACGGCACCGGCGACCCTGGCCTTGCACGCCGGGCAGCACCAGTCGGGCACGTGCCGGATGGGCGACGACGAGCAGACGTCGGTCGTGGACCGATGGGGCCGGGTCCACGACCACGACAACCTGTACGTCGTCGACGCCTCCGTGCACGTCACCAACGGTCCCGTCAACCCGGTACTGACGATCATGGCGCTGGCGTTCCGGGCGGCCGAACGGCTCTGCGCCGCGTGGTGACGCTGCCTGCCAGGGCCGGCGGATCCGGGCGGGAAGCGAGAAGTACGGTAAGCGTCTGGCTGTGCTGGTGCGTATAGGGGACGTGGAGCATCTGGAGTTTGAGGAGTTCTACCAGGAAAGCCGGGATGCCTGCCTCAGGGCGGTGCTGGCCACCACGGGTGACCGGCAACTGGCGGAGGACCTGGTTGCTGAGGCGTTCACGCGGGCGTGGATGTCGTGGCGGAAGGTGAGCCGGCATCCAGCGCCACACGCCTGGATCGTTCGCGTGGCGCTGAACACCCGGGTCACGTGGTGGCGGCGCCGCCGCCACGAGGTCGCCCTCACAAGTCACGACGCCGTGGACCGCGCGGCGGCCGATGGGGCCGATGTGGACCCCGCTCTGCTGGTGGCGCTGCGGCGGTTGCCGCGACGGCAGCGGGAGGTGATCGCGCTGCGTGTTTTCCTCGACCTGGACACCGAAACCGCGGCCAGGGCCCTCGGGATCGCTCCGGGAACCGTCACCGCACATCTGTCGCGCGCCGTCGCGGCTTTGCGCGGCGACCTCGCAACAGTCAACGGCCAGGAGAGCGAACGATGAACGACAACGACGTACTGAACGCGATGCGGGACGCGATGGCCGAGGTGCACATGCACACGCCGGTGCAGGAACTCGTGGCGGCAGGCCGCTCGCGCCGCCGCCGCAGGACCGCGGCGACGGCGACCGGCGCGGCATTGGTGACGGGCCTGGCATTGACGCTGGCGATCAACAGCCCCCAGGTGCACGCCCCGCCGGCGTCCGCCGGCAATCAGGTACATGTGCGCCTGGCCGCGTTCTCCGTCGACACCAACCCCGACGGCACGGTCACCGTGAAGCTGACCAAGCGGCAGACACTGGACCCGGAGATCATGCAGCGGACACTGGCCCAGGCCGGTATCCCCGCCCAGATCACGATCAACCAGTGGTGCCAGGCATCGGACGCATCCCAGAGCCTGGAAGCGGACTTGCAAAAGGTCGTCGGGACCGGAGAGCAGTCCGGCGAAAAAGTCATGGTCATCACGCCATCGGCGATGCCCCCGGCAACCAAGCTGATCATCGGCATGAGGACAGAGGACTACCAGCCCGACTCCCCGAACTCGACCGCGATCTCGATGCAACTCGTGCCCGACGACGCCCCGCTGACCTGCACCACGGACATCCCGCCCCGCCCGACGGACACGCCCAAGCCTGGGCCCAAGTCCTAGACCACCAAGAATTCCACAGACCGCATATAGCCAGGTGACCCATCGGGCAGGGCCACCTGGCACGTCTACTTTGCAGACAGAGCGCGAGCCACGGCTCCACCCGTACCCGGTGGCACGAACTTGGTGGTCATCAACCTTCAGTGACCATGTGCGGGCGTTCCTGAAGTCCCGCCACCACCGGCGACGGGCGGACCGTCACCCGCGACTGCCCTGGCTTAGGACGTCATCGACGCCGGAGTACGGGAGGGCGGCCGGCGGCACTCACAGCCGTCGCTGCCACTTGGTGACGGTGGCGCCGGCCTGGATGGCGGGCCGGAACGCCGCACTACTGGCAGCCTGCGATGACCGGGCAGAGACGCGCAAGCGGTTGGCGAGTGGACGAAGGATCAAGGCGCACGGCGATCGCGAGCGCGCCTTGCCCAGCTCCGGCCAGGGGCGAACACCTTGGCCGGCATGTAGCTTGGCGTCAGGAACGGGCCTTGGAGGAACGCGAGCCGTCCCGAAGGGCCATCAGACCCACCATCGACAGAGCCGCGACAACGGCGACGGCCGCAGTCACAATGATCGTCTTGCGCATGACTTCCCACCTCGATTACCGATTGTGATACTCCATTACGATACGTAGTATTGCCAATCCGATCGATCTGAATCCCGCGTGTTTTCCCTGGATTCGTCAAATACGCAAGCATGGCCGACGCACCCGATGGAGGGATGCGCGGTGCAGCAAGCCCGTAACCTGCCGATGGACCTGGACGCCGCATCGCCGGGCTGCGGTTCTTGATCCACGATCGGGATCGAGGCCATCCGGCTCGAGGCCCGGCTGACGAGGTGCCGGCTCAGGGGGCGATCGGCAGCTGTCGCTTGTGCTCGGTGAGCCGGTAGCGGCCGATGATAGCCGCGAGGGCGGTCTCATCGACCGGCTTGCCTTCCAGGAAGTCGTCGATGTCGTCGTAGGTGACGCCGAGCGCCTCCTCGTCGGGCTTGCCTGGGTTCAGTGTCTCCAGGTCCGCGGTCGGGGTCTTCCAAACCAGTGCGGACGGCGCGCCCAGAGCCTGCGACATGGCCCGTACGCGCCGCTTGGTGAGGCCGGTGAGCGGAACCACATCGGCCGCGCCGTCGCCGAACTTGGTGAAGAAGCCGGAGACCGCCTCAGCTGCGTGGTCGGTGCCCACAACGAGGCCTTCGTGCGCGCCCGCTACCGCGTACTGAGCGATCATCCGCTGCCGGGCCTTGATGTTGCCGTGCACGAAGTCCTGGTGGTGCGCGTCACGGAAGACCATGCCGCCGGCCAGCACCGCCTCCAGCGCGGCGTCGCTGGCGGACTTCACATCGACGGTCAGGACCCGGTCGGGCCGGATGAACTCCAGCGCCAGCTGCGCGTCCTTCTCGTCGACCTGAGCGCCGTACGGAAGCCGCATCGCGAAGAACGTCGATTCCCGCCCGGCGGCACGGACCCGCTCGACCGCGAGCTGGCACAGCCGGCCCGCGGTCATGGAGTCCACACCGCCACTGATGCCCAGCACCAACGAGCGAAGGCCCGTGGAGGTCAGCTGATCGGCGAGGAAGGCCACCCGGCGCTCGATCTCCTGCCATACATCGAACGACGCGCTCACCTGGAGATCCCCGGCGATCTCCTGCTGCAGGGTTATGGGCGCCAGGTCGGTCACGGTTACTCCTCGGTCGGGCTCGTGGGCAGGGTCGGCACGCGCCGCCGGGCCGAGCCACTGGCGCGTGCAGGGGACGGAAGCACTCTAGAGGAGGGCTGCGAAGTCCTCCTCAGCGCATGCCACTTGGTAGCCGCTGTTGGACCGCATGCCGCGTATTCGACGGCTCTGTAGGACCAGCGTGGATCACGGTCACGCCAAACACTTGAGTACAGCACTTCCTGAATTCAGAGATACGTGTATTCTCAAAGTCATGCTGACGATGGCCCCCGAGATCGAGGTGCTCGCCCGGTTCGGCCGCGCCCTGGCCGACCCGATCCGCTGCCGTATCCTCATCGCCCTGCACGAGGCGCCGGCGCATCCTGCCGATCTCGCCGAGCTGCTCGACGTCTCCCGCACCCGGCTGTCCAACCACCTGGCCTGCCTGCGCGACTGTGGCCTGGTCGTGGCGGTCCCGGTCGGCCGGCGCACCCGCTATGAGCTGGCCGACCCCCGGCTGGGCCACGCCCTGGACGACCTGCGCACCGCGGTGGTCGCGGTGGCCGCCGACACTGACCGCACCTGCGCCGAAGCCGCCGACAAGGACTGCTGCTGATGGCCGGCACCAGCCTGAACCTCGGCCCCACCCCGGCCCGGCGGGCCGCCCTTCGGTACCGCATCCGGCTCTTGGTCGCCGCCACCATCACCTATAACGTGATCGAGGCCGCCGTCGCCATCACCGCCGGCACCATCGCCTCTTCGGCCGCGCTGATCGGCTTCGGCCTGGACTCGATCGTCGAGGTCGCCTCGGCCGCCGCCGTGGCCTGGCAATTCTCGGCCGCCGATCATGAGCGCCGGGAGAAGACCGCGCTGCGCGTCATCGCGCTCTCCTTCTTCGCGCTGGCCGCCTACGTCACGTACGGCGCCGTCCGCGCCCTGCTCGGCGTCGGGACGGAAGCCGGACACTCCACCCCCGGCCTGATCCTGGCCGCCGCCTCGCTGGTGATCATGCCGTTCCTGTCTGCCGCCCAGCGCCGCGCCGGCCGCGAGCTCGGCTCCGCCTCCGCCGTCGCCGACTCCAAGCAGACCTTGCTCTGCACCTACCTGTCCGCCGTGCTGCTGGCCGGGCTCGCGCTCAACAGCCTGTTCGGCTGGTCCTGGGCCGACCCGATCGCCGCCCTGGTCATCGCCGCCGTCGCGGTCAAGGAAGGCCGCGAGGCCTGGCGCGGGGACGCCTGCTGCGCTCCCATCGCCGCCACCGGCGAGCAGGAGCGGGCGACCCAGCACTGCGCCGACGGTTGCTGCGGACCCACGACGACTCAGACGGACGGAATGACCTCATGATCGGCCGTACGATGCCCGCCCAAGTGCGCGCCGCCTACCGCGCCGAGATGCGCGCGGCCCGCACCGCCACCGGCCCCGAGCTGCGCTGGCGGCACCTGGAACGGGCTCACATCCTCTCCCAGCCCTGGCCCTGGCCGCACACCCGCAACCACGTCGCCATGTTCGCCCTGGCCGTCCGGCAGCGGGACCGGCGTGAAGCATTCGGCCAGGTCATCCGCCTCATCGTGGCTGCGCCCGGCAGCGCGTTGGGCCGCTATCCCGAGGGCAACACCGGTCGCGCCCGTATCGGCCTGACCGAGCCCATGCCCATGCCCGCCGACCTGGCGAAACTGCTTCAGACTGCCTGAAGAATGCCAGCCCCGATCTCCGCTTGATCACTGATCCAAGCTTCGACGTCCTCGCCGCCAACGCCTTGGCGACTGCTCTGTCACCGCGCCTCGCGGCGGGAGCCAACCGCCTGCGGGACGTATTCCTCGACCCCGCCGAGCAGGCCCTCTACCCGGACTGGGAGAGGCTGGGCATCGGCGGCGCGGCAGGCCAGATGCTCGTCGTCTACCACCCGGACCCCGGCACCAACAACGCCGACAAACTGGCACTCCTCACCTCCGCCATGCAGACACCGGCTGCGCCTCAAGGCACAACCGCCAACGAACAGGCACGAGCGGATGCCAACCGCGGTGAGTCTGTCCGCCGATCGGTGGCCGACGAGGATCGGTAGTCACACTTCTCAGCGAACCGAGTCGTTCGGCGCGTCGATTACCTGGTCAACGATGCGAGACGAGCCACTAGCTCACTGATCGAGTGCTTCTCTGAGCAGGCGCTGAGCCCACGGTCATCCAGACGTCCCCGCCGCACCTGGCAAATGCCACGGCAGCGCGACCGGCTGAGCTGGAAGATTCCCCCGCAGTAGTCGCTCCATCAGCGCGGCCAGGCCCCCCGGAACGATAGTCTCTGCTGCCGTCCTCAGCTCCGTAACCGTCCACCACTCAAAGCGGTCAGTCACCTGCCGTTCTTCATCGTCCATGCCAGAGGTGTCCACCTCCAGCCCGCTGACGCGAAGGAAGAAGAAGGAATCCACTGAGCTGAACGTCTCACCGCCCAGCGACCATGTTCCCGAACTGATCGCGACGACCGGTCCAAGAACCGCGGGAGCGACGGCATACCCCAGTTCCTCTCGAAGTTCGCGTGCGGCGGCCTGCTGCAGGCTTTCACCAGGATCAACAGCGCCCCCCGGCGTGAACCAGGCGTAGTAAGGATCCTCAACCTGAAGCAGCAGCCCGCGATAGACCAGGAGCCGATCGACGTCATCCACCAGCAGCACACGAGCGGTCGACCGGTAGATCATCTCGCTCATGAACAAGATCCTAAGGCGGCCCAGTGGCTACGACCACAGCGAAGCGCTATGTCGGTGCTATGGCTGAGGTGGATAGCGAAAACGTTGCGACCTCGCTCCAGCGCTCGCCGTCGTCACACACGATCAGCGAGATGGTGTCGATATGCGCCGTCAAGGGAAGCGCAGCGCTGATCTCTGCCTCGTCAGCGGGCACTCCCTGCGCGACGCTCAAATGGGGAACGATCTCGTCGAACTTCCCCCCGTAGGGCGGAGCCTCCGGCCAGCGTTCAACCACCGCCTGAGTGAGCCTCACGAAAGCAGATGCCGGCTCCGGGGCGAGGTAGACGACTCCAGGAAAGTGTCCGATGCGAGGGAAACTCGCCTCGATAGCCGCGTGCCGGCTGAAGAGATGCCGCAACTCGCGATGCACGTCCTCATCGATGCGGCTGATGTGGAGGAACGGGCTCAGAACGGTGACGTGCGGAGGCGGCCAGGTGGGGAGTGATCTTCACCGCGCCCTGGTCGAACGACGCGCGCTCCAGGGGCTCGGTGACCAGAGACGTGATCATCTGGGTGTCGATTTTCGTGGACATGCTGTTCAGCGAGGTCGGCATCTGGCTGATCCCGTACGTGAACGACGAGATCTTCTGCTCTGTCGCCGAAGGAAGGAACTGACCCGGTGACCACCACCAGCCTCCCGGCGATCGGATGCGTCGGGCTCGGCCGAGGTCGTCATCACGCAGCCTTGGCCTTACGACCTCCCGCGGACCAACAGGAACACGCCAGCGGCCACCAGGGCAATCTCGACCACCGCGACGAAGACGCCGACCGGCATCCGATCGACGATCTGCTTCCCGAGCCAGGCCCCGGCAATGCTGGGCGGCACAAGCACAAGCCCGACCAGACCCGTCGAGACGGTCAGCAAGGCCACGGCGCCGAAGACGACGAGCTTGGTGATGTGCACCATCAGCTGGGCGGCGGCATCGGTGCCGATGTAGGCGCCGCGCACCAGGCCACGCGCCAGGAAGAACGGTGTGATCAAGGGGCCGAACGAGCCCACCAGACCAGATCCGAGACCCGACAGTCCGTTCATCACCACGAACACCGGATCCGGCACATGGACGGCGGCCGGGTGCAACCGGCGCCACAGCACCAGGGCCAGCAGGAAGCCGCCGATGACCCGCGTGTGAGTGTCCAGCGGCGTGGCCGTCACCAGCAGACTTCCGGCCACGGCGCCGGGCACGCCTCCGAGGCAGCAGACACCCACCAGCCGGCGGTCGATCTCGGTCCGGTTGAACCACGCCCGGCCGCCGTTGCTGGCCAGTTGGGAGATGGTAACCACCACGACCGCGTTTCGTGGGCCCAGAGCGGTGACCAGGATCGGCACCATCAGCGCCCCGCCGCCGAAGCCGGCCACCCCCGACAGCACCGCACTGCCGAAAGCCGCCGCGACCAGCAGCACCATCTGGACAGCGGACGGCAGCGTCACCATCACCTGCGTCACGCCCCACCCCCATCCGCGACAGCGGCCCTGCACCTGCTGGGTGAGCGGATACGCCACAATGTGTCATATAACCCTTACATCTTGTAGCGGGCGCGCCGATCGCGCACCGTGCCTGCCGAAAACTCCGTCCATGCAGCTCAAGCCGCTACCGGCGGCCACTGCGTGGCGATGGACCAGCCGAAAGGGTCAGAAGAAGCCGCCGTCGGCGGCCAAGGTGCGGCCGGTGAGGTAGGAGGCGTCGTCACTGGCCAGGAAGGCGTACGCGGCGGCGATCTCGTCCGGCTCGGCCAGCCGGCCCAGGGCCGTCTGCGTCCGGATCCAGGCATCCGCGGTCAGATCGAGATCCGGGCGTACGTAGTTCTGGGCGTTCTCCGCGGCCATGTCGGTGGCGGTGCCGCCGGGAGCGATGGCGTTGATGGTGATTCCCCGCGTGCCGAGCTCGGCGCAGAGGTTGAGCACCATCGCCTCCACGGCCGCCTTGCTGGCCGCGTACAGGGTGTGGTGGAAGACCGCGCGGGAGGCGGACACGGAAGAGGTGAGCACGATTCGGCCGCCCGTGCGCATGTGCCGTACGGCGTGCTGAACCGCGAACAGTTGCCCGCGTGTGTTGACCCCCAAGCCGACGGCGGCGCACCCGTATCCCAGGATGCCGCAGACCCGCAGGACGAGGACATGTCTTCGGGTGCGTCCCACGACCGGAGAGAGCAGGAGCACGACCCCGAGCATCGGCACGAACGTCACCACCGCTCCCCACAAGGACCAAGTCGTCAGGAACGGACCGACCAGGGTTGACGCCGCCGCGACGTACAGCGCCACGCGCAACCGCCGTGTGTCCCGGTCCTGCTCCGCCGGCGGCCCGGCCAGCGGCCCGCGCAGGAACTCCCACAGCGCCCAGGCCACCACCAGTCCCGCCAGGGTCAGCAGGAGCACGTTCGGCCACGTCACCTGGATGCTCACGTCCGGTGCCGCGAACAACGTCATCCACCACAACGCGCCGAGGTCGCCGGCGGCCAGTGCGACCACCACCGCGACGGCCAGCGCGGAGAGGTAGACGCCTGTGACTATGAGGGCGGGAACGCCTAAACGGTGACGACGGAGCACGTGACACTTCCCGGAGGAGAGAAGGGGGGACGCGACGCCTCACCCTAGCGAGCCGGGCACGCGTAGTCATGTGCGGGCCTTCCCGGAGGTCGGCGTGACGATCGGCCCCCTTGCCTTGATCCAGGAAGGGAACCTGAGTGGTGTGTCCCTCAGCTCAACCAAGTTCCCGCGATAGGACTCGAACCAGACTTTCAGCGTTTTGATCAGTGCATGCGGGTTCGGGTGCGAGGTTAGGTCGGTTGATCGAGTCCAGATCCGTTCACGCTCGTCCACCGTGTGTGGCTCCCGACCTGGCTCTCCTTCGGGCTCTCAGCCAATCACGCCTGTCTGACTGACGCTTAGGTGAGCCCAAGACAGGACGCCGGAGGAGAAACCGAGACACGGTGGGATTTGGACCTTCGGAGTGGGACGTTCGTCTGTCGAGCGCTCCACAATGCCTGCTCCAAATCTGGTCCTCAGCTTGGTCATCTTCCATGATGGGATCTGGTCGGGTCAGCGGTAGAGGGCTGATCGGGTGGCATCTCTGATGGTCTCGGCCACGCGGTAGGCGGCTTGCTCCAGCTCAGGCTGTACCTTCTCCACCTCCGCCGCTCCTACCTCTCCCTCCACGTACGGCAGTTGCCGCACCCGTTCCATCCGCAGGTACGTCGGCGGATGCGTGGCATCCACGCGGGTCTTCTCCTCGCGGGCGGCCTGGCGACGACGTTCGAGCTCCTCGTCCGGGACCGCGGCCACACTTGCCTGGAGTTTGTTCCACAGATCCGAGGCCCCCAAGACGACCGCGCTCGGTTCCAGGAAATTCTCGGCCGAGGGCAGGCGGGTGGTCAGCACATCGAGCATCGAGGCCATGGCCCGGGAGCCTGCCACGCGCGCACCCAGTTCGTCAGCCCGGTATTCGGCACGCTGCGACGAGCGGTGCAGCAGTAGCTCCAACGCAAAGATGAGCACCCGTACGGGAAGACCGGCCAGCGCCAGCAGGGCCTGTGCGAAGAGATTGGCCAGACCGTCGTTCTCATGCCAGTCGAACCTCGTCACCTCGCGCAGTTCCCTGAGGGAGTGCAGCGCGCTGCCCACGAAGAGTCCGTGCCTGGCGTCGCCGTTGCTGGAATGGGCCATCTCATGCGCGAGAACCGCGATGCGCTCCTGCGGTGTGAGGATCAGCCAGAGTGGATAGCCGATCATGACCAGGCGCCGGCGCCGCCATCCATAGGTGCCGAACGCCGCGTTCACCATGCCGCCGAGGGCCACGGTGTCGACTCTCGGCGCTCCCACCCCGGTGCCGATCCGGTCGAGGAGAGCGTACAGATTCGGGGCGTCCTCGCGCGTCAGGGGCTGAATGTCGGCGGGGAAGTGGGGGACGCGGGGGCGGACCAGCCACGCCAGGCCGAGGGCCACGACGCCGAGGAAGAAGGCGAAGATCGTCATGCGGAACAGCAGGTAAACGCCGACGACAAGGAAGGTCGGGCCAAGGAGGTGAACCAGGCAGGCCACGGCATAGGAGGCGATGCGTGCCAGGCCTACAGATAAGCCGGACGCTGAGAATGATTCAGAGGACATGACACAGCAACGTGCCAGAGCGCGGACACGCCAGGGTTACGACTCAAGGTCCAACGCCCGCGCGCTGACCGCGCCGCCTTGACCCCGCGGCGCAGACTGTCAGCGTTCGGCAACAGCATGAGGTTTAGGTAAGAGCGAAGGCCCCGGCGTAGCGCCAAGGCCTTCGGAGGCCATCACCCTAATGAGCACGAGATCCGTTTCAAATGGAGCTCATTCTCGGCCACATCGACCCAGCCTTCACTCTGCGCCGCTACGCACAACATGCTGCCGGGATCCCACGAACGCGCCCGAACAGTGATCAACGAACGGTTCCGCCACACATAGGAACCCACCGCATGATCACGGAACAGGCACGGAACACAGCATGATCATCGGAACGCGACCCCGTCGGCGATCAACCGGGCAGGGTTCGCGTTTGCATGTGTGTGAGGCGTTCACCTGCGAAACGTCAACGCACGGGCAGGCCTGTCACCGCACGGCCGATGATCAGCCGCTGGATCTCGGACGTGCCCTCGAAGATGGTGTAGATCTACGGCACAAGCAGAACCGATCTGCGCCTTCTCTCTCAAAACCGGCCTCTACCTGGGGAAATGCTTGCCGTCACTTGCCATCATTTGCCACCGCTAGCCACCCTCGAACAGAACTGAGACAGAACCAGGGGAGGGAACCCACCGCCGAAGAATGCCCTTCAAACACCAAGGCCTCGGATCACGCAGAGTGATCCGGGGCCTTCGGCGCCGGCTTGGCTATCCAGCAGTCTGCTCCACATACAGCGACTCTTCCCACGCTTGCACATCGATGACCTTGTAACGCACATATCTGCCGATCCTCATGAAGCGCGGCCCGCCCCCACGCGAGTTCCACTGGTACACGGTCGAGACGGGCACACCCACCCTCTCTGCCAGCTGCTCCGGAGTCAGATGCTTGTCTGCCACCGATCCCCCTTCACGATCCCCGGCCGACTTTCGCAACACTTGTCGCCACTTGCCATTGTGACGAACTTGACGCAATTGTTGCATATTAACGCGTCACATGCTTCACGGGTCGAACGGTCGCTCGACGCCCCTGCGCCGGTTGGGGACTTCCAAGTCGTCCCCCTGCCCCATCGCCCGCGCAAGAGCCATGTCAACCGGAACGACGCCAGGACGCTCACATTGAGATGCACCGAGACCAAGGCGAGCCGGTAGCTCCGCTTACCCGCCGTGAGAGTCGGGGGCGCACCCGCCATCGAAGAACCCGGACAGACGTGCCAGCACCCCGGCGAGGGGCAGCAGGGCCGCAGCCGGGATGGCACCCGGCAAGACCTTCCGGTGTGCAAGGGCGACCGAAGGGCCCTGCGATCGGCGGCTGGGCCAGGGGCGGCGGCCTCGGCCGTGCGCCACCGACCCAAAAGGGCCACTCTCCGCATCGCGTGTGACCCTTCGGCTTGATCGGGCGATACCGGGATCGAACCAGTGACCTCTTCGGTGCGAACTCATGGCATGAGGGTCGCTCGGGGTCGATGTAGTGCTCTCGGGAGTGCCAAACATCACGAATGGCCGTTACTGTCCGGTGAGGTTGTTGCACTTTGTTGCTGCACCGCGTGTGCCAGGCGAGCTGCGCGTGTCCTCGGGAGCTCTAGACCCGCTTGCTTACCTCGTTGAACGGGGCGAATAGTGGCTCGATACGACTGACATCGACGTGCTGAGGTTGTAACGTTTTGAGCGCTCAAGCGATTACCCCGATATCGGTATCGCATAGCAGCCTGACGATTCAGCGCCACAAGGAGAGCCTATTGAACGCCTTAAAACGCGAAATAAAACCGCAGATGAGTGCTCATAGGACGAAACTGGGGCCAGCACAACTGTGCCTTGATGACGTTCGCGATCTGCTCGATGCTGTGAAGGAGTTTCAAGGCGACATAGCGAAAGAGGAAAAGGACCCCTCCGAAAGGGAGGCCTCCAATGACCTCTCGGAAAATCCGCATTCAGTTAAGTTATTGGCCGGGAATGCAGTCGCAGAAACAGTGGAAGACCTTAAGGAGGCTACGCCGGAGGAGCTTCGACACGTATCAATATCCACACGTGAGCCTCGAATAGAGATTGATCTATGGCACACCTCAGCCGAGATTACAGTCGATACACAAGACGTCGCAGCTCGCGCATTCGCAGATAGTATTGCAAGTTTTATTAGCGAGAGGAAAGCCAGCCTTCTCACCTTCGCTTTTCGCCCAATAGATTGGCTGATTATTCCATTAATGCTATCATATGGCATATTTGTTTACTTCTTCGATCCTGGAAAGAGTCCCAGCCTCTCGGTCATAGGGATACTTTTAATAATTACGGCAATCATTGGTCCCGGCTCCCGAATTTATTGGGTACGCAAATCGGGCAGCGTGAAAGTCGACCCCGTATGGAGAAACGAAAAGCGGACGCTAAGTTCTCAAGCTCGAACTAATATTCTGATCGCGGTTGGAGCTGCCTTGCTCGGTGCCGCAATCACTAGTATTGCAGGGCTATGGCAAGGATGGTTTGTCAAATAAAAGTCATGATGAGAAACTGTAGATATCGATAGGCGATTGGCTCAGGTGCTGGGCGCGAGTGGTCATCTCCTCGTCGGGCAGGCGTAGCCATACCGGGCCGGGCGCACCAGGGCAAGCCGCCGTTCGCGTGTACATGTGTCCCGGTGAGCTTCCTCGCGCGCTGCTTGTCCTGCTGGCAGTCGGCGGCTTGTCCTGGCATGGTTGATCTGGTGTCCATTCGGTAGGACCGACGAGGAGACGCCGCCTAGAAACGTCCGACTGACCGCCGCGCGATATCGATCTAGGCGATCTTCCCGGCCAGGACCGCGATGCCCGACACCAGCAGCACCGTGCCGCCGACCGCACCCCACGTAGCGGCCGCCAGCATCCACACCGCAACGACCGTCAGGGAGATGCCAGCTGCGCTCGCGCCGAGCCGTTCCAGCGCGACCAGCACAGCGCCGACCGCGACGATGACCAGCGGCACCGCCACAGCCGCGTCCATGCTGTGCACTTGCGACAGCGGTGCGGCCGCCCAGACGACCGCCAGCCACGCCGACACCGCCGCTATCCGGATTGCCTCTCGCATCAGCCCTTCATCCTCTCCAGGATCTCCTCCGGCAGGGCGAACGCCTCTGCCCCGTCCTTGGCAACCGGCCACACCCTGCCGTCCGCGACCAGCCGCTTGAGCTGGGCGTTGATCTCGCTCGGCGGTGCCGTCACCCGCCGCTTGAGCACGTGGTGCAGCAGCTCCCCCAGCTCCAGTGCTAGGCCGTCTGCCTCAGCGAGAACGTCGATGATCGCGGCCTTCACGTCGCCCGGAGTCGCACGCGGCTCATCAGCGGTCGCGCGCTTACCCGTACCGGGCTCACGCCCCGCCTTCTTCGCCTCGACGTACTCGGCGATCCAGCCCATCGTCAGCTCGTCGATCCGGCCGGCCGCGGGCTGGCGGGCGATGTACTTCGGTTTCTGGGTGTACAGCCACCGCATCAGCGCCGCCCGCCGGTCGATCCCGGACAGGTAGGCCAGGCCCTGCGTCAGCGACCCGTCCTGGAACGTCATCGGCAGCAACGACGGGTCATGCGGGAGGCCCATCTGGTAGGCGGCGCCGGGCGTCTGCGTCCGCAGCGCGCACGCGTTCTTGCGCAGCTGCGCCCGCAGCGTGACCGACCCGCCGAGCTCGGTCATGTTCGGGTCCTGCGCGACCATGACGATGCCGCCGCCGCCCTTGCGCCAGGTCTTCGCGCCGGACGCGAGCATGCCTACGGCCTTCTTGCCGTGCACGTCGTGCGTCAGCAGTTCCGGCGCCTCCTCCAGGACGAAGAAGATCCCGGTCATGCCTCCCGTGTCCGGGTCACCGGGCACCAGGTGCGTCTTACCGCGCCGCTCGTCGCCGTCCTCGTCCACCCACGGGAGAGAGGCCAGGTGCCGGACGCGGCGGCGCATCACCCAGGCCCACAGCTCCAGCTCGCCCATGCAGTCGTCCTCACCGAGGGCACACCGGTGGGTGTTGCCGTTCCAGTCCGGCATGCTGCCGCCCTGCGGGTCGAGCAGCACCGTCGCCATCTTGTCGGACAGGTGAGCGAGACTGATCAGCGTCTCCACCGACCGAGACTTGCCAGCCTCGGAGTCACCGACGATGATGCCGTGCCGCATGCCGCCGGACTTCGTGAAGAACGCCCAGTGCGCGGGCTGCAGGTCGTAGAAGTAGCCGATGTGGGCGCGGCCGTCCCGCCCGATGCGAGGCTGCAGGTCCTCGAACTTGCGCACCGTCGCCAGGGTGTCGCCGTCGAGCAGCGTGAACATCGCCCGGCTGTTGTCGCCGTACGGCACCGACTCCAGCACGGCCAGCTGCGCGGTGGTCTGGAACGCTGAGGCCACCTTCCCGGCCACCTGCAGAATGTCCTTGGTCTCCTTCTCACCCGGCACCGCCCGGATCTCCGAGCGGTAACCGGCGTCGATCCGCTTCGGCGTCGTAAGCGTCATGCCCTCGAGGGCCTTGCCCTTGGCGGCCAAGCGCTCGTTGAACCGGTCGATGATCTGCTGCACCTTCGGGTCGAACCCGACCTGCTCGACGACGACCGGCGGCGTCTCGACGGGACTGGCCAGGGTGCCGGGCAGCGGCAAACGGCGGTGCCTGCGCCAGTGCGCGGCCGAGAACCACAGCCACCCGGCGACGCCCGCCACGGCGATCGACCCGTACGGGCCAGCCGCCGCGGCGGTCATCATCCACCCCGTGCCGAACGCGGCCGCGCCA
>NZ_JBFAMX010000229.1:0-15384 GCF_040659615.1 Nonomuraea sp. NPDC049784 | reverse complement strand
GCGAACCGGTAGGCCGCCACGGCGCCACCGAACCCCGAGCCCACGACGACGACGTCGGCGTGCTCGTCGGCGGGACGTTTTCCCTGGTGACCGCGCATGTCTCCCCTTCGCCCATCCTGGCCGGAAAAGCGGGGGGAGGTAGAATCAAAGAGTAACCGACCGGTGAGCTGAGCACCGGAACCAGGAGTCCAGACCAGGGCCGCGGCCCATGGACGGCCGCCGGGCCCGGATCGTGGCGATATGCACGGACGACCCGCTACACGCGAACGCCTCGTACCCTTCATCGCCGGTGACGGCAAGAATCTGAGCCTCATCAACATACGCGGACCGGCCCCGCCGACCAGGGCCCCGGTCCTCCTCGTGCACGGTGCGGGGGTCCGGTCCGGTGTCTTCCGGGCGCCGGTGCCCGTGACCATCGTCGACGCGCTCGTCGCGCGGGGTCACGACGTCTGGCTGGAGGACTGGCGGGCGAGCATCGAGGTGCCACCCAATCCGTGGACCCTGGATCAGGCGGCGAGGTACGACCACCCCGCCGCCGTCCGCAAGGTCACCGAGGAGACCGGGGCTGACCGGCTCAAGGCGATCATCCATTGCCAGGGCTCTACCTCGTTCATGATGTCCGCCTGCGCGGGCCTCGTGCCCCAGGTTGACACGATCATCACGAACGCGGTGTCCCTGCACCCGGTCGTCCCGGCCTGGTCGCGGGCCAAGCTCCGCTACGCCGTGCCGGTCGCCTCCCGGTTCCTGTCCTACCTCGATCCCTCCTGGGGAGACCACCCGCCGCCGGGCGCGGCCACGGTGATCACCCGGCTGGTGAAGGCCGCCCACACCGAGTGCGGTAGCACGGTCTGCAAGCTGGTCAGCTTCACGTACGGCAGCGGGTTCCCCGCGCTGTGGCGGCACGAGAACCTCGGCGGCGACACGCACGACACCTGGATCCCGCGCGAGTTCGGCCCGGTGCCGCTGAGCTTCTTCCGGCAGATGGACCAGTGCGTACGCAGCGGCCACCTGGTCGCCTACGAGCACCTCGACGGCCTGCCGGACGACTACACGGCGCAGGAGCCGCGCACCGACGCCCGGGTCGTCTTCCTGGCGGGCGAACTGAACCGCTGCTTCCTCCCGGAGAGCCAGCGCCTGTCCTACGACTTCTTCGCCGGCTTCGGCCCTCACCGCCACGCTCTGCACATCCTTCCCGGATACAGCCATCTGGACGTGTTCTTCGGCGAGCGCGCCCACCTCGACGTCTTTCCGCTGATCATCGAGGAGCTGGCCGGCACCCCGGCCCGGCACAGGGGGGACCGATGACCTTCGTCGCAAGGTGCCGGCGCACGGCCGGCCGATTCGCCAACGTGGACGGCATCCCGTTCCGGATGCCGGTGGGGACGCCGGGCAGCCCGGCGCTGTTCGCCGCCTATCCGATCGACCCGCGTGGCGCGCGTGAGGTGTTGCCGGAGGAGTTGCGCCCGTACCGGATCCGCGGCGAGGGGGCGCTGCTGGTCGCGGTCGTGAACTACCAGGACACCCCGATCGGCGACTACGTGGAGCTCTGTGCCGGGATCCTGTGCACGCGGAGCGACCGGCCCCTGCTCGGCTCGGTCTTCGGTACCGGCGTCTACATCTGCGACATGCCGGTGAGCACCGAGATCTCGGTCAAGGGCGGCCGCGGCGTCTGGGGCATGCCCAAGCTGCGTGCCTCCCTCGACTTCGTCGCCGGCGAATCCACGGTCAGCAGCCAGTACGACCTCGACGGGCGGATGGTCATGCGCGTGGACGTCCAGCGCCCGGCGCGGGCGTGGCTGCCGCTGCGGTTCACCGGCACCGGCTACGCGTCCTTCCGCGGGATGCTCGTGAAGTCGTCCGTCACGCTCCGCGGCCGGATGGGCGTCACGAGGGGAGGCGGCCCGGACAGCCGGCTCCTCATCGGCGACCACGAGCGGGCGGAGTGGCTGAAGCGGCTGGACGTACGCGACCGGCCGTTCCTGACCGCCTTCGTCCCCGCCCTGCGCGGGGTCCTCGACGATCACGTGGAGAGCTGGTTCCTCACCTCGGCCTCGCCTCCCCCACCACCCGGGGACGGCCTGGAGTCGGTGGTCGGCCTGGGGCTCGGGCGGGACTGGTTGCCGCCTCCCGACCGCGCCGGGAGCGACCGCCTCCTGGCGCCCTCCCGAGCACGCGAGCACGTCACGCAGATGCCGTAGCCGACCACTCACCGGGAGATCCGATGAAACGCCGCCAGATCCTCCGTAACGCCGCCCGCCTCAAGCCCGCACCCGACTCCACCCGCACCGTCGCGCCTACGCCCGGCCTTGGCCGGGCGACCGCCGGCCGGGAGCGTCCGGTCATCGGGGCGGGCTACCGCAGTTCGTGGTTCTGGACGGCCTACGACGCACTGGCGGAGATGATCGACCACCGGTTCGGCTGGGACCGGCTGCCGACCCCGCTCGGCCTGGCGGTCCTGGTGGGGGTCCGCAACCGGCTGCGCAAGCGCAACCTGTACGACACCGGCCACCTGCCCGCCGTCGGCCCGCCGCCACCCGCCCCGGACCCGGCGGGCCACGACGTACGGCGAACCGCCGACGGCTCGTACAACGACGTGGACCGTCCGGCCATGGGCATGGCCGGGACCCGGTTCGGGCGGAACGTCCCGCTCGACCACGCGTACGCCGAGTCGCCCGCACGGGTCATGACGCCGAACCCGCGCCTGGTCAGCCGCCGGCTCATGACGCGTACCCACTTCCAGCCCGCGCGCACCCTCAACGTGCTCGCCGCGGCCTGGCTGCAGTTCATGATCAGAGACTGGTTCAGCCACGGGAGCAGCCCGTCGGAGGACCCGTGGACCGTCCCGCTGGAGCCGGGCGACGACTGGCCGGAGTCTCTGCTGACGATCCCGCGGGTCCCTCCCGACACCACTCGCCCGCCCGGATACGAGGGGCCCGCGACCTCGCTGAACACACTGACCCACTGGTGGGACCTGTCGCTGATCTACGGCACCAGCGACGAGGAGCAGCGTGCCGTACGCACCGGAAGAGGGGGCAAGATCCGGCCGCGCCCGTCCGGAGCCCGGGCGATGACCGGGGCCGAGGCCGATCCGGCCCGCGAACCGGGCTTCTGGCTCGGCCTGGTGATGCTGCAGGGGCTGTTCGAGCGCGAGCACAACGCCATCTGCGATCGGCTCCACGCCGAGTACCCCGCCTGGGGGGACGACGAGCTGTTCGAGCGCGCCCGGCTGATCAACGCCGCTGGTCGCCAAGATCCACACCGTGGAGTGGACACCCGCGATCATCAGCCACCCCACGGCGGTGATCGGCCTGCGGGCCAACTGGTGGGGCCTGGCATCCGAGCGGATCAACAGAGCGGTGGGCAGGATCAGCGAGAGTGAGGCGATCAGCGGCATCCCGGGGTCGCGGACCGACCACTTCGGGGTGCCGTACAGCCTCACCGAGGAGTTCACGGCCGTCTACCGGATGCACCCGCTGATTCCCGACGACTACAGCCTGCGCTCCCTGCGCGACGACTCCGGCATTCGGCAGAGCACGCTGCGCGAGCTGTCCGGTCCCGCGGCGCTGCAGGTCGCCTCGGCCATCCCGGCCGCCGACCTGCTGTACTCCTTCGGGACCGAGCACCCGGGCGCGATCGTCCTGCACAATTTCCCGCGCATGTTGCAGGAGTTCGAACGCCCCGACGGCCGCCTGATGGACCTGGCCGCCACTGACCTGGTCCGCTGCCGCGAACTGGGCGTGCCCCGCTACAGCGACTTCCGCGAGCTGCTCCACCTGCCGCCGCCGAGCGGGTTCGACACGCTCACGGACGATCCGGCGCTGGCGGCGGAGCTGCGCGAGGTGTACTCGGACCGGCTGGAGGACGTCGACCTGATCGTGGGCATGTTCGCCGAGAAGCGCCCGCGCGGGTTCGCCTTCAGCGACACGGCCTTCCGGGTCTTCGTCCTGATGGCCTCCAGACGGCTCAACAGCGACAGGTTCTTCACCACCGACTACGCCGAGCGGGTTTACACCGGGGCCGGGCTGGACTGGATCGCGGACAGCAGCATGGCCTCCGTGATCCTGCGCCACCATCCGGAGCTCCGCCCGGCGCTGCACCGCGTGGAGAACGCGTTCGCTCCATGGCGCCGATCCCGGTCCTGAGGTGCGGGGCGCCGTCGACGCGCCCCTTCCCGATCACGCGGTGCAGTCGTAGAGGCCGTCCTGGCCGTCCACGGTCTTGCAGTTCTCCTGTACGTACGTGCTCACCTCGCTGTTACCTCTGTCCGGGCCGCCGCGGTCGCCGCCCGACATGACGTAGCGCAGCTGCCCGGAGGAGACGAGCTCCTTGAGGCGGTTCACGGTCATGGCGGGGTCGCTGCCGGTGAAGCCGCCCATGGCCAGCACGGGCTTGCCGGTGGACAGGATGATCGGCGACGCCTGCATGGAGCTGTTCACCGCGACCAGCCAGGTGGCCTTGCCCTGGTTGGCCAGGAGGTACTTGACCATGGAGTCGCTGACACCGCCGCCCGGGCCGCCGCCCATGAAGCCGGCCCGGCCGCTCCGGCCCGTCCCCGAACCCGCGTCCCGGCCGTCCTGCTGTCCCTGCCCACCGGGCATCTGACCGGGGGGCATCTGACCGGAAGGCATCTGACCGGAAGGCATCTGACCTCCAGGGAACTCACCGCCGGGGAACTGGCCGCCGGGTCCGCCGCCCATCCGGCCGAAGCCCATCCCTCCCGTGCTCGGCCCGGCCGTCGGGTTCGACCCGTTCACCTGCGACTGCAACGGCGTGACGGCGAAAGCGGCAGGACCGGCCAGCCCCGCGACCACCGTGGCGGCCAGCGCGATGGCGGCGATCTTGACCGTCACCTGCGCCCGTACCCTGGTCAGCGCCAGCACCGCCACGGCCACCAAGGTCGCCCCGAGCACGACCCAGGCCAGCCACGGCGCCCAGTCGGGCGTGCGGCGCAGCACCATGAACGACCAGGCGCCCGTCACTGCCACCGCCAGCGGCAGCGCCCAGGCCCACGCCCGCGACCGCCGGTACGCCTGCCACATGACCACGCCGCCCATCCCACACAGAGCGGCCACCGCAGGAGCCATCGCGGTCGTGTAGTACGGGTGGAAGGTCCCGCTGGAGAAGCTGAACACCATGTAGTGGACGACCAGCCAGCCGCCCCACACCAGCCACGCGGCCCAGGACGGGCCGTCCGTGAGCCGCCGCACCCGCATGATCACAGCGAACGCCAGCGCCACCACGCAGAACGGCAGCAGCCAGGAGATCTGCCCGGCCATGATGTCGTTGAACAGCCGCCCGGCCCCGGACTCCCCGCCGAAACCGGCGCCCCCGCCGCCACCGCGACCGCCACCTGGGCCCTGGCCCTGGCCGAAGACGCGGCCCAGGCCGTTGTAGCCGATCACCAGGTCCCAGACGGAGTTGTCCGT
Organism: Nonomuraea sp. NPDC049784; assembly: GCF_040659615.1. Lineage (NCBI taxonomy): Bacteria > Bacillati > Actinomycetota > Actinomycetes > Streptosporangiales > Streptosporangiaceae > Nonomuraea > Nonomuraea sp. NPDC049784. Next base: position 9,958 of record NZ_JBFAMX010000229.1, on the reverse strand, counting down.
CGAGCCGCCGATGTAGGGACGGGAGCCGGCGGGCAAGAGATCGACGATCACCATCCACCAGGCGCTCGACACCAGCATGACGACGCCGGCCGCGAGCAGGTGCCCCACGCGCTTCGCCCACGAGGCGCGGGCGCACACGAGGTACGCCAGCGCGAACGCCGGCACCACGAGGTACGCCTGCAACATCTTCGCGTTGAAGCCCAGCCCCACGAAGAGCGCGCACAGCAGCAACGGCCGCAGCCGTCCGGTACGCAGGGACTCCAGGCAGAACCAGGCCGCCAGCACCAGCAGCAGCACCAGGATCGTGTCGGGGTTGTTGTCCCGGTTGATCGCCACGGTGATCGGGGTGAACGTCATGACCACGGCCGCCACCAAGGCGGCTATGTGCCCGTACTTTCCGCCGGAGAACGCCCGGCGCACGGAGGAGAAGACGAGGCCGACTGAGGCCGTCCCGGCCAGTGCCTGCGGAAGCAGCATGCTCCACGTGCCGTAGCCGAAGATCCGCGCGGACAGCCCCATCACCCACAGCGCCAGCGGCGGCTTGTCCACGGTGATGAACGACCCGGCGTCGAGCGCGCCGAAGAAGAAGGCCTTCCAGCTCTTGGTGCCGGAGAGGATGGCGGCGGAGTAGTACTGGTTGGCGTCGCCGCTCAGCCCCCACACGTAGAGGACGAACGCGACCGCGAGCACCCCCCACAGCGCGGGCCTGGACCAGCGCGGGTCCTCCGCGGCACCCAGGAAGACGCGGGCGGGCAGGCTGCGGCTCGCGGGGATCCGGTGCGCGGGGCGCGCGGCCGTGGCGGTCATCGGGCAGTCCTCCTTCTGGGGTTGAAGACCCATACACGCAGCAGCAGGAAGCGTATGAGTGTGGCGGCGGCGTTCGCGATGACGACCGCGACCAGCTCGACGCCGTGCGAGACACCGGCGGGCAGGAGCGACAGGGTGCCCGAGGTGAGCACCAGCCCGACGAGGAAGGCGATCAGGCCCTCGAACTGGTCCCGCAGCGCCCCGCCCGAGCCCTTGACGCCGAACGTGAAGCGGCGGTTCGCGGCGGTGTTGGCCACGGCCGTGACCAGCAGCGCGATCGCGTTGGCCGCCAGCGGCGAGACGATCAGCCGCAGCAGCGAGTAGAGCGCGAGGTACGCCAGCGTGCTCACCACGCCCACGATCGCGAACCTGGGCAGCTGTCTGGCCATCCCCTTCGGCAGCTCGGCCCGCTCGACCCTGGCGGGCACGGGGATGCGAGCCGCCCCCCACAGCGTCCTGCGCGCCACCCTGACCAGGCCGCGCAGGTCGTCGAGCGCGGTCCGGACGATGTCGACCCGGCTGTCCGGATCGTCCACCCAGTCCACGGGCACCTCGTGGATGCGCAGCCCGTGCCGCTCGGCGAGCAGCAGCAGCTCGGTGTCGAAGAACCACTGCTCGTCCTCCACGCCGGGCAGCAGCGCCTGCGCGATCTCCGTACGCACGGCCTTGAACCCGCACTGCGCGTCCGAGAACCCGGCGCCCATCACGGAACGGAGCAGCAGGTTGTATGAGCGGGAGATGAACTCGCGCCTCGGCCCCCGCTCCACCCTCGACGCCCTGGCCAGGCGGGTGCCGATGGCCAGGTCGCTGTGGCCGGACAGCAGGGGCGCCACCAGCGGCAGGAACGCGTCCAGGTCGGTGGACAGGTCCACGTCCATGTAGCTGACGACGTCGGCCTCGCTCCGCGACCAGACCGTGCGCAGCGCCCGGCCGCGGCCCTTCTCGTCGAGGTGCACGGCCCGTACGTGCGTAAGCTCCCCCGCGAGCTCGGTGGCGATCTGCCAGGTGTTGTCGGTGCTGGCGTTGTCGGCGATCGTGATGCGGAAGCCGTAGGGGAAGTTCCTGGTGAGGTACGTCTGCAGCCGGGTGATGCTCGCGCGGAGCGCCCGCTGCTCGTTGTAGACCGGGACGACCACCTCGACCAGGCGCGTCCTTACTGCTGTTGTCTCCATGCCCCAAGCTCACGGGGCGGGGATTTAATGGGACTTATCCGTTTCTGAGTTACGCATGAGAGTTCCCGGCAGTTCCATCGTCGCGATGGCCCCGCCACCTGGCGCGTTCGCGAGACGTACCTCTCCCCCGGCCTCCGCGGCGGCCTGCGCCACGATCGCCAGGCCCAGCCCGGAGCCGGGCAGGCCGCGGGCGGACGGCGAGCGCCAGAACCGCTCGAAGACGTGCGGCAGCTCCTCTTCAGGGAGCCCGGGGCCGTGGTCGCGCACGGTCAGCCGGCCGCCGCGCAACCGCACCTCGACCTGGCCGCCGGGGCTGAACTTGGCGGCGTTGTCGATGAGGTTGAGCACGGCGCGTTCGAGCGAGGCGGCGCTGCCGACGACGTACCAGGGTTTGAGCTCGGTGGCCACCTCGGCGCCGCGCAGCCTGGCCCGTTCCACGGCCGCCGTCACGACCTCGTGGAAGGCCAGCTCGACGTGCGGCTCGTGCTCGGTGTCGCCCCTGGCAAGCTGGAGAAGGTCGGCGACGAGCGTGGACAGCTCGGCGAACTGGGCCTTGACGTTGACCAGCAGGCGCTCCTTGGCCTTGGGCTCGAGGCTGCGGCCTGTTTGCTCGCTACGGAGCAGGAGGTCGATGTTGGTGCGGAGGGTGGTCAGGGGTGTTCGGAGCTCGTGACCGGCGTCGGCGACGAGCTGTTTCTGGCGTTCGCGGGAGCCGGCGAGGGCGGTGGTCATGGCGTTGAAGGACGAGCTGAGGCGGGCGATCTCGTCGTTGCCTTCGACAGGGATGCGGGTGTCCAGGTCTTCTGTCTTGGCGATGTGCTCGACGGCGCGCGTGAGGCGGCCCACCGGGCGCAGCGCGGTGCGGGCAATGAGCAGGCCCGCCGACGCGGCGCCCAGCACGCCGAGCGCCGACACGAAGCCGAGCAGCAACGCGACATTGCGGAGAGTGGTCTGCAGGTGACCCATCGGCCGGGCGTCCATGACGGCCATCCCAGGACCGACGTTGGCGGTGACGATGCGCATGGGCGAACCGTCCTCGGCCAGGCCGTTGTGGAAGTGCGGCCTGCCGCCTTGCGACGCGATGTCAAGATCCTCCTGTGTGATCTTCAATGCCACTCCCAAGTAGCAGGTGGGGCGGCCGTCACCGTAGATGATCTGCGTCGCCTGGGGCGGGCCGTAAGGTCCCGCGGGTTCGGGCGTGGGCTGACAATGCTCCATGAGCCAGGGAAGGTCGCTCTTGTGCTTCAGCTCGAAGTCCACCTGGTCGTAGAGCTGCTTCCGCACGATCATGAAGCACGCGCCCGCGCTGACCGCGATGGCCAGCGCGACGGCCACGGTGACCAGGAGCGTGAGGCGGGTGCGGAGGCTGCGCCAGATCACGGCGCGGCCCGTAGGACGTATCCCACCCCGCGCACCGTGTGGATCACACGGGCCTCACCCCCGGCCTCGGTCTTGCGCCGCAGGTACATCACGTAGACGTCGAGCGAGTTGGACGTCGGCTCGAAGTCGAACCCCCACACCTCGCTGAGGATCTGGTCCCTGGTCAGCACCTGGCGCGGATGCGCCAGGAACAGCTCCATCAGCAGGTATTCGGTCCTCGTCAGGTCGAGCCTGCGCTCGCCCCGCGTGACCTCCCTGGTCGCCGGGTCCATGTGCAGGTCCCCGTACGACAGCGTGTCCCCCTCGGGAGTGCTCCCGCTGAGCGCGCCCCGCCGCAGCAGCGCGCGGACGCGGGCCAGCAGCTCGTCCAGCTCGAACGGCTTGACCAGGTAGTCGTCGGCCCCCGCGTCGAGCCCCGACACCCGGTCGCCCACGGCGTCGCGGGCCGTGAGCATGAGGACCGGGATGTGGTTGCCCGACGCCCTCAGCCGGCGGCACGCGGTCAGACCGTCGAGCCTGGGCATCATGACGTCCAGCAGCACCGCGTCGTAGGGCTCCAGCGCCAGCGCGTCCAGCGCCGCCTGCCCGTCGTTGGCCGTGACGACCTTGTAGCCCTCGAACTCCAGGCTCGACTGCAGGGCCTCGCGCAACGCGGGCTCGTCGTCGACCACCAACAACCGTGCGGGCTCACTCATGCGATAAAAGCTAGAGGCTCATCATGAAAACCTGATAAACGCACTCATCCGCGTTTCATGAGGATCACCACGCGACGGGCATCGCTTTGAGGCCGAAGATGGGGCCGTCGCCCTTGAACGGCAGCTCCTCGTCCGGCACCGTGACCCGCAGACCGGGGATGCGCTCGAACAGCGTGCGCAGCGCGATCTCCATCTCGGCCCTGGCCAGGTTCTGCCCCAGGCACTGGTGGACACCGTACCCGAACGCCACGTGGTGGCGGGCTCCGCGCTCGATGTCGAACTCGTCCGGCCGCTCGAACGCCCGCTCGTCCCTGTTGGCGGAGGCGCCGAGCACGAAGATGCCCTCGCCCTTCCTGACGAGCTGCCCGCCGATCTCCTGGTCCTCGGTGGCCACCCGATCGAACGCCACCCAGTCCACCACCGAGTGGTAGCGCAGCAGCTCGTCCACCGCCATGGGCCACTTGTCCGGGTTCGCGCGCAGCGCGGCGAGCTGGCCGGGGTTCCGCATGAGGGTGAGCGCGGCGAGCGGGATCATGTTGGCGGTGGTCTCGTGGCCCGCGACGAGCAGCAGGAAGGTCACGCCCACCAGCTCGTCGTGGGTGAGTTGCCCGGTCTCGATCAGCCGTCCGAGCAGGTCGTCCCCGGGCTGCCGCTCGGCCTTGGTGACCAGGTCGTCGAGGAAGTCCCTGATCTCCATCATCGCGGCACGGCTCGCGTCCGGGTCCTCGAAGTTGGAGAGCGCCTCCCGGGTACGCGACTGGAAGAACTCGCGGTCGTCGACCGGGACCCCGAGCAGCTGGCAGATGACCAGCGACGGCAGCGCCAGCCCGAACGCCTCCACCAGCTCCGCCTCGTCACCCTTGGCGAGCATCTCGTCGATGAGCTCGTCGACGAGGCGCTGGATGCCGGGCCGCAGCTCCTTGATGCGCCTGACGGTGAACTCGGGGATGAGCAGCCGCCGGAACCTGCCGTGCTCCGGCGGGTCCAGGTCGATGAAGTGGCCGACCGCGAACTCCCGCATCGCGGCCTGCTCTTCCGGGGTCGGCGGCTCCGGCCTGAGCGCCCAGTTGGGATGGCCGGGCTGGTGCTGATGCCCGTGCCCGTCAGGACCTGCTTCGCCTCGGCGAGCCTGGTGACCAGCCATACGTCGCCGCCGGGGAGCGAGGCCCGCACGAGCGGGGCCTCCTCGCGCATCCGCTCGTACTCGGGCGGTGGCGCGAAGGGGCAGGTGCGTGGGACAGGGAAGGTCTGAGCCATAGTCTTGCTCCCTATAAGCCGGATCGCATTGCTTACTTACGCGAAAGTAAGTGATCGTGGGCCGGTCGTCAAGTGATGGGAGCGGCATGGCAGGGCGGCGGACGGACACCAAGGATCGGATCCAGCAGGTGGCGCTGGAGCTGTTCGCCGAGCGGGGATACGAGCAGACCACACTGCAGGAGGTGGCGGAGCGGCTGGAGATCACCAGGCCGGCGCTCTACTACCACTTCCGCACCAAGGAGGCGATCCTGGCGAGCGTCACCGAGGGGCTGGTCGAGTCGATCGAAGAGCTGGTGGAGTGGGGGCGCGAGCAGCCCAAGACCCCCGAGTCCAGGCGGGAGATCCTGCAGCGGATCGGCGACCTGCTCGAGAACCAGTGGCGGCCCCTGTTCAAGTTCGCGCAGGTGAATCAGGGCGCGATGCAGGGGATGCCCACCGGCCAGCGGATGCAGGCCGGGATGATCAAGATGGTGTCCCTGCTGGAGGTGCCGGGGGCGAGTTCGGTGCGGAAGTTCGAGGCACGACTGGCGGTGTTCGCGGTGATCCTGGGCAGCGTGCCGTTCCTCTTCGACTTGGAGGTGCCGGAGTCGGAACGGGCGTCCGTGGCCATGGAGGTGGCCATGAAGCTGATCTCGGAGGATTAGCGTCTCAGCACCGACATGGCCGCATTATGCCCGGCGATTCCGCTCACGCCGCCGCCTCTGCGGGCGCTCGCGCCGCATATCAGGATGCGCTCGTGCTCGGTCTCCACGCCCCATCTCTCACCTTCTTCCGCGTACGGCCAGCTCAGGTCGGTGTGGAAAATGTGGCCGCCCGGCAGCCCGGCCTCCCTTTCGAGGTCGACGGGGGTTTTGACCTCGACGCACGGGGTGCCGTCCGGGGCCTTGAGCAGGCATTCCTCGATGGGCTCTGACAGGACGGAGTTGATGGAGGCGAAGGTGGCCTTCAGGGCCATTTTCCTGGCTTCTTCTGGATTTTTCCGGAAAAGTCGGGCTGGCATGTGGAGGCCGAAGAGTGTCATCGTCTCGGCCCTGCCTCTGAGCTCGGGGCCGAGAATGGACGGGTCAGTCAGCGAATGGCAATAGACCTCCGCCGGGGGCAATTCCGGGATTTCCCCTCTTACCGCCTGCTGATACGCCGTGTCGAGTTGGTCGCGTCCCTCGTTGATGTGGAACGTACCGCTGAAGGCCGCCCGGGGATCCACGGACGCGTCCTTCAGCCTGGGCAGCCTGGTCAGCACCATGTTGACCTTCAGCTGCGCGCCCTCGGGCACCGTCACGGGACGGCGCAGCACCCGGTCGAGCACGGCGGGCGGCAGGTTGACCAGCACGTGCCCGCCGTTCACGGTGTGCTCGCCGTCCCCGGCCACGAACGTGACCTCGCCGGACGGCGAGATCCCGACGATCTCGGCCCCGGTCCTGATCTCGGCGCCCGCCTGCCTGGCCGCCGCCTCGAGCGCTCCAGAGACGGCGCCCATGCCGCCGACGGGGACGTTCCACTCGCCGGTGCCGTCGCCGATCACGTGGTAGAGGAAGCACCGGTTGGCCAGCAGGTCGGCGGCGGGATCGGCGAACGTGCCGATCAGCGCGTCCGTGAGCACGACGCCGCGCACGGTGTCGTCGCCGAACCGCTCGGCCACGGTCCGGCCGATCGGCCTCCGGAACAGGTCACGCCACGCCTCGGGCCCGACGAGCCGTTCGACCTCGGAGGCTGCGGGGAGGGGTTCGAGCAGCGTGGGCGCCAGGGCCTGCGCCACGCGTGCCGTCATGCCGTAGAAGTCCTGCCAGGCCTTGTGGTCGGCCTCGCCGCCGGTGACGCTCATGAACGAGGCCGCCGTCGCCCGCGCGTCCTCGTTGTCGACGAGCAGCCCGGTGTCGCCTTTGGGGGTGTACGAGGCGTAGCGGCGGCGGCGCAGCTCCAGCTTGAGCCCGAGGTCGCGGACGATCTTGGAAGGCAGGAGGCTGACCAGGTAGGAGTAGCGCGACAGCCGTACATCGACGCCCGGGAAGGCCCGTGTGGAGATCGCCAGGCCACCCACGTGGTTCTGACGCTCGAGGACCAGCACCCTGCGCCCGGCCCGGGCCAGGTAAGCAGCCGCCACCAACCCGTTGTGCCCGCCTCCGGCCACGACCACGTCATACGAACCCATTACCGCACCCTACGACCCACCCCACACCACCCGTCAACGCCCACAATTGGACATTTCTCCTTCGGCCTGCCGGACGATCTGCGCGACGCGCCCGCCACCACACGGCAGCCCGCCCGCTACCCGCCGACCAGCTCGTCTACAGGGCACAGGCGGGTCGCTGGCATGCGCGAGGCCGCTCGTGTGATCCTCAAGTGGACGGCCGTCCGACCTGCGCCGCATTTGGAACAGATGCCGTAAAATTCGCCGTTCCCCCTAAGCGGGCCAGGACCACATAAGGAGCACAAAACACACCATGCGCAGCACCCCCGACTCCGTTCTCCAGCCATCAGACGAGGTCGCCGAGGCCCTGGCAAGTGGCGCGCCCGTCGTGGCTCTGGAGTCCACGATCATCTCCCACGGGCTGCCGCAGCCGCGCAACCTCGAGGTGGCGCGCGAGCTGGAGGGGGTTGTACGGGCCGCGGGCGCCGTACCGGCCACGATCGCCGTGCTGGACGGCGTGCCCCGCATCGGCCTGAACGAGGTGGAGCTGGAGCGCATCGCCACCGAGTCCGGCCTGCGCAAGCTGGGGCAGCGGGACCTGCCCATGGCGGCGGCCCTCAAGGCCAGCGGCGCGACCACCGTGTCCGCCACGTCGTTCCTGGCCGCCCGCGCCGGCATCCGCGTCTTCGCCACCGGCGGGCTCGGCGGCGTGCACCGCGGATGGACCGAGGATCAGGACGAGTCCGCCGACCTCGACACGCTGGCCCGCACCCGCATCACGGTCGTCTGCGCCGGCGTCAAGTCGATCCTCGACGTGCCCGCCACGCTCCAGCGGCTGGAGACGCGGGGCGTGAGCGTGGCGGGATACCGTACCGACACCTTCCCGGGCTTCTACCTGCACTCCTCCGGCCTGCCGATCGACTGGCGGATCGAGTCGCCCGACCAGGCGGCGGCGATCATGCGCGGCCAGGACGCGCTCGGCGGCCAGGAGACGGCGCTGATCGTCGCCAACCCGGTCCCCGAGGACCAGCAGCTCGACCCTGAGCTCCATGACCGCGTGCTGGCCGAGGCGCTGGCCGCCGCAGAGCGCCAGGGCGTCAAGGGGCAGGCGATCACGCCGTTCCTGCTCGGTTACCTGGTCGACGGCACCGCCGGCGCCTCCCTGGAGGCCAACCTGGCCGCCGTGCGCGGCAACACCGCCCTGGCCGCCAAGATCGCCGTCTCCTGGGCCCGATCGTGACGGGCAACGCCCTCCTGGTCGTCGGTGACGTGGTCACCGACGTGGTGGCGCTGCATGGCTCGCCGGTCACGTCGGGCACTGACACGTCCGCCGACATCGTCCTGCGCCCCGGCGGCTCCGGCGCGAACACCGCCGCCTGGGCCGCCCTCCTGGGCGCCGACGTACGCCTGCTGGCGAGGCTCGGCTACGACAGCAGCGAATGGCACACCACCGAGCTGGCCAGGACGGGCGTGCACACCCACATCTCCGTCGATCCGGACCGCCCGACCGCGGTCGTGATCGCGATGGTGGACAAAAGCGGCGAACGTACGATGCTCACCAACCGCGGCGCCGGCGGCCTGATCTCCGAGGCCGACTGGGACCCGTCCCTGCTCGACGGCGTCTCCCGGCTTCATCTGTCCGGCTACGTCATGTTCGCCGACGCCGGACTGCGGCTGGTCAGGCGGGCGATGGCCGAGGCGGCGGCCGCGGGGATCGCGATCAGCATCGACCCGGCCTCCACGGGCCCGCTGCGCGACTTCGGCGTCGAACGTTTCATCCGCGAATCCGCCCCCGCCGGCCTCATCCTGCCGAATCTCGACGAGGCCCTCCTGTTGAGCGGCGCCACGACCGCGGAGCGTGCCGCCGTACTCTTGAGTGAGACTTACGGCACAGCGGTCGTGAAGCTGGGAGCACAGGGCGCGCTGGCCGCCGTGGACGGCGAGATCGTCGCGACGGCCACAGGGGTGTCCGCCGAGGTCGTGGACTCGACGGGGGCAGGTGACGCGTTCGCCGCCGGGTTTCTCACAGGAACTTTGCAGGGTGTCAGCGAGGAGGCGGCTTTGGAGGCAGGTTGCCGTGCTGGTGCCGAATGTGTGGCCCAGGTGGGCGGCCGACCACGGTACGGTTTGGATCTGAACCGTCTTTACCCTATTCACACTGATTGATAGCTTGCCGCGTAAGCTGCACCATTAGCCACACGCGTTACGGCCAGCACCACGCGGCCCACTGGGGAGGATAAGGTCCGCCGATGGAAGTCGAGTCATCGATCTGCCTGAGCGACCTAGTCCCTGCGCTGCGCTGGAGCCGCCCACAGCAGGTGGCCGAGGTGCTGGGTGATCCGCGCCTGCCCGCGGGGTGGTGGTCATCCCTCACGCTGTCGAGGGCGCTCGGCACGGCGGGGCTCGACTGGATCTGCGAACGTCTGGCGCGGCTGGCCTCCTCTCGCTGGGACCATCTGCCGCTGTCCGACCTGCTGCCCGCACTGACCGTTCACCACATCGATCCCGCGCTGCCGGGC
>NZ_JBFAMX010000228.1:0-15393 GCF_040659615.1 Nonomuraea sp. NPDC049784 | reverse complement strand
GGATCTGGAGCAGGCGTTCGGCCCCGGCGACCCGCCCCCGCACTGGCGCTCGGCGGCCGAGCGGCCCTCCCGCTGGCTGGTCGGCTACGCCAGCGCCCTGGCCGACGTCTGGAACACCACCGAGCCCCTGTGGCAGCGCGGCCGCCCGCTGCTGGACCGGGAGGTCGAACGGATCGGTGTCGCCACCGTGCGCGGCGGCCCGGAGTTGCTGCTCGGCGCGCTCAGCGACCGCATCGCGTACGGCGAGCGCGGCCTGCGCATCTCGGACGTCGAAGCCGGCACGTACGACCTGGGCGACCGCAAGATCGTCCTGGTGCCGATGCTGGCCGGCAAGGACGCCCTGATCTTCAGCCTCGACAACCCGGACGCGGTGTGGATCGCCTACCCCGTGCCGGGGGCTGACTCGCTGTGGCGCAAGCCGGTCGCGCCCGCGATGGACGAGCTGTCGGCCCTCGTGGGCCCGGTCCGCGCGGACCTGCTCTGCGCGCTCGACCAGCCCATGACCATGTCGATGCTGGCCACCGACATGAAGATCGCGCCCAGCGGTCTCACGTACCACTGCGACCGGCTGCGGGCCGGGCGGCTGATCACGCGCGAGCGGCGCGGGCGCGAGGTGTGGATCGCCCGCACGCACCGGGCGGAAGAACTGATGGAGCTGTTCCGGCGCTGACGAAAGGAGCGGGAGCGGCTCGTTCACCGGGGCTCAGGTGCCCCAGCGGCGGACGTTGGCGGCCTCGGCGTCGCGCGGGATCCCGGTCGCGTCGTGGCGCGCGGGACCGAAGCGCTGCATGGTGTCGCCCATGGCCACGACCGCGTCGTTCCACTGCTCTTTGGCCGTCCGGTAGACGTCCTTGGCGGCACCGTCCCAGGTCTCCAGGACTTTGAGGTCGTCTTCCAGGTCCGCCAGTTCGCCGACCAGAATGGCATAGGCCCGGCCCAGCTCCGACGCGACCTCATCCATCTCGTCGACATCGGCGAGGATGATGTCTCCGCCACCCGTCATGGTGATTCTCCGTTCGTCAGAGCCGGCCGCCGCCGAGCGCGGCCGTGAGCCTCGTGGCGGCCTCGCCGGCCTGCGTGTTCGGCTCGGGGTACTGGATGCCCGAGCCCTTCAGGTTCTCGGCGATGGCGTGCAGCGCGTCGATGACCTTCTTGAACTGCGGGTTCCACTCGTCGAGGACTTGCCGGTAAATGTTTACGGACTCGCCTTGCCAGGCGGCGCCGAGCGTCGTGGGAATCTGGGTGAGCCTGTTGTGAATCTGCGTGATGTTCCGGTGGGCGATGAGCGCGCGTTCCGCGGCGCTATGTTGGCTGCCCTTTTGATAACGTGTCGGCTCTGGCACGTGCACCTCCCGGATCTCGTCAACCCGAATTCGACCGGGTTTCCGTCATGCGGATCAACGTAAATGGCTCCGCGCGCGGTGGGCTACGATTTCAACTTTCCGGTAAATGTCGTGGCAGCCACGCCCGACGTCGGAGAGCTTGGGGCGCGCGCTGGAGACGCCCGGGCCCAGGGACAGGCCGACGTCTACCAGCGCCGCGACGAGGGCCCCCGCGGCAATCCCCGCCGCCCGCCGCCCCTCCACCACCGAATGGCCACCGACTCACAACCCGTACATGTACGGGTCCGCGAAAACCCTAGGGCGAGGCCCGCGGATCATGAGGTCGCTTCAAATAACCTGGAAGTATCCGGTCACCGAGCGTCGCGGCGCCGCTCTTCGATGGCCCGCAGCCGCTCGTCCATGGACGGCTCCAACGACTCCAGCACGCCGCCTGCCACGAGCCGGCCGGAGGCATCTGCCGTCACGCGCACCTGCCTGTCCGCCGCCTCACCGCGGCCGGCCACCTTGACGATCTCATTCCTGAGTTCCTCTACGCGAGTAAGCATCTCCTCCGCCCGCGCGGAAATCCGTTCCAGCTCTTCCGGATCGAAGTCGTTCACCGTACCTCCCGGCTCTCTGCGACGGGAGGCTACGGGCCGGTGCCCTCATTTCGGAAAACGTCGAAGCGTACGCTGAAGGGCGGCATCCACGGCAGGGCCACCTTGACGATTAGCACTTTCTTGAAGTGTTGGACCGCGTGGAGGGCCGCCGCTAGCGTCGTCCGGATGTTCTTGCGATACACGAAATCGGTGTCGCTCGCATTGACGCTCGCGCTGGCGTTCATCGTCGGCGCGGCGCAGGCGGGCAATGCGGCCGATCTCGGTACATACGGCGATTATTCACGGATGCTCGAGCGCAGCGCCGGGCAGTTCTGGTCGGGCTCGTGGCGTAACCAGTGGGCGTGGGAGCCCCAGGGGAACAACGTCTCGCACATCCGGTGGGGCGACCCCGACAAGTGGCCGCCGGCCAATTATGAGAAGTTCCAGCGCGCCGGCGACTGGGTGGTGCTCGACGGTTACGGCAACAAGGACGGCATGCTGGAGCAGCGCGTCACCAAGGAGCAGATCGGTGACGTCAACTGCCAGAACATGAAGCCGCTCCTCTCGCTCGACGGCAGGCAGCACTACGTGAAGTGGGACATCCAGCCGCAGGCGTACTGCCTCGAGGCCTGGGGGAAGATCCTCATTCCCGGCGGCACCGACGTGGACTTCTATCACAAGCAGGTGTGGTTCCCGCCGTCCGCGCCCAACTGCAACAACAAGTATTTCCAGGGAAAGACCTGCATCAAGCAGTTCGAGATCTGGAAGGACAACAACCGCGGCAACGGCGACGTGGGCGGGCCGCTGGAGCTACGGCACCAGCGGGACAACATCTTCGCCAAGGGCATGGGGCCGGCGTTCATCATTCACAACTATTTCCCGAACGACGGCTGGCAGGCCGAGCTGCGTCACGCCTGGACGTACTGAGCGAGTAAGGCGAAGCGGTGGGCGGTCGCTCTCAGCGCGCGGCCGCTCTCCATTTCCGCGTGCAGCGCGCGGAGCCGGTCCTCGTACGTGTCGATGTGGAAGCCCGGGACCTGCCAGGAGATGACCCGCAGGTACAGCACGAGTGCTCCGATGTCGCGAAATGTCACGGGGTAGCCGGCCTCTTGGCTCCAGGTGACCTCGAGTCCGGCGGCTTCGAGCGCGGCGGTCGCGGCGGCCAGATCCCAGGCGTGATCCTCGTGCGGCGGGCCGCCCAGCGCCGCGTTGACCTCTTCCAGGTCGCGCCCGGCCACCTGCTGGGTGACGAACGTGCCGCCCTCGCCCAGCAGGCGGCGGATCTCGTGCGGGTCGTACGATTCGTGCCGGTCGACGATCAGCTCGAACGAGCCGTCGGGGAACCGCCGGCTCGACTCGGCCACCTCAACACCCAAGGGCTCCAGACGGCGCCGGGCAATCGGGAGGTTGGGCGCGTACCCCTCGGTGGCCGCGGTGCGGGGCGGCAGCGGCGCCAGGGACGACAGCAGCTCGCCGCCTCCGGTGCCGAGGTCGAGCAGGGACGCCGCCTTCGGCAGGCGCTCGCGCACCAGCTCCTCGTAGTCCCACGGCAGGTCGTCGGCGCTGGTCATCCGGCCGCGGAACACCGCCCAGTCCCAGCCCTCGAACGGCGTGGTCAGTGCCTCGTGGATCAGCTCCTCGTAGCCCATACCGCGATCATGCTCTGTCGCGGGGCCGTCCCGCACGCCCTTTTCCGTGGCGCGGCGGGGTGCTCTCGCGCAGGACGACACGGGTCGGGAGCGGCACGTCCGGCGCGCTCTCATCGTCGGAGAGCGCGAGCCGCATGGCGGTCAGGCCCGCCTCCTGTAGCGGCACCGCGACGGAGGTGAGGGCGGGCACGACGTCCAGCGCCGAGCCGATGTCGTCGAAGCCCGCCACCCCGATGTCCACGCCCGGGATGACCCCGGCGTCGCGGAAGGCCACCATGGCGCCGATCGCCATCACGTCGTTGACCGCGAACACCGCCTCCACGTCCTCGAAGCCCCGCTCCACCAGCCTGCGTGCGGCGTCGTAGCCGCCCGCGCGGGTGAACGCGGTCTCGATCGCCAGCGGCTCGGCCACGCCGCCGACCAGGTCCGACCCGTCCAGCCTGAACGCGCCCGCTTCCGGCCACGGCGCCGCCGACGGGTCCAGGCCGGAGGCGGTGAGCGCCCACTCGCGGAGTCCCGTGCGGAAGCCGTCGTGGCGCTCGCGGGAGGTGCGGATCTCGTCGGGGGCGTGGAAGACGGCGAAGCGCCGGTATCCCGCGTCCAGCAGCGCCCGGGCGAGGTCGCGGGCGCCGCCGTGGTTGTCGATCGTGACGGTGCCGAACGGCAGATCGCGCTGGCTGATCAGCACGACCCGGCCGCCCGCCGTCCGGTACTCCTCCAGCTCCTCGAGCAGAGCGTCCCTGGTCCCGGAGCCCGCGACGCGGCTGCCCGCGACGATGATGACGCGCGGCCGCTGCCCCCGGAGCGTCCTGACGATCTCCAGCTCGCGCTCGGGCGACCCGTCCGCCACCGCCATGGTGACGATGAGCCGCGCCTCCTCCGCCGCCCGGGTCACCCCGGCGGCGATGGAGGAGAAGTACGGGTCGGCCACGTCGCGTATCACCAGCGCGACGGTCCTCGTCGAGCCTTTCGCGATGGCCTGCGCCGACAGGTGCGGCTCGTAGTCGAGCTTGGCCGCCGCCGCGCGCACCCGGCGGGCGTTCTCGGACCTGACGTTGCGCGAGCTGCCGTTGAGCGCGCGCGAGGCGGTCGCGATGGACACGCCCGCCTCACGGGCGACGTCGTGGAGGGTGGGCGGGGCCTTGGACCCGTCATCCATACCGGTCATTCTGCCACTACGGTCAACGGATCGCTCCTGGTCACGCCCGCCGCGTTCGCCAGCTCCGCCACGTACGTGTGCCTGCCCGCCGGCCGGCCCGTGAGCACGGTGGCGGCGCTCTGCGCGGCCGGCGTGGCGGGGTCGAGCGGCTGGGTGTCGACGAGCACGCCGTCCTCGTAGAGGCGGTAGGAGGTGGCGTTGGCGCCCCACCACATGTTCATGCGGATGGTGTAGTCGCCGTCGCCGTCCCAGTTGTCGGAGCTGAGCCCGGGCCTGCCGGGATTCGCGTCGGTCACGACGACCTTCGCGGACGTGGTGGCGGTGCGGCCGGCCTGGTTCAGCAGCTCGCCGGTGTAGACGTAGGTGCCGTTCTTCCGGCCGGTGACCGCGACGGTGGCCTTCTGGGCCGACGGCGTCTTCGGGGTCAGGTCGCGCCTGGCGATCTCCTTGCCGTTCTCGTACAGGACGAACACGCTGGCGTTGACGCCGTACCACAGGTTCATGGTCACGTCGTAGGTGCCGTCGTGGAGGCCGTACTGCCGGCCGCTCGTCGTCGAGAGCGCGGCCCGCGCGGGCGGCGCGGTGGCGCCGTCCTGCGGCAGCTCGGGCTCGGGGCGGGTGACCTTGATCGTGTACGTGGCGTCCGCAGTGCCGTCCTCGGACACCACCTTGACGGCGACCGCGGTGTCACCGACGGGCACCTGGATCGGCGGAGACGCGGCGCCGCTCGCCACCGCCTGCCCCTGCACGGTGATGGCCGCCTTCGGGTTGAGCGCGGTCGGCGTGAACGCGACCCGGTCCCCCGGGACGGTCAGGGCGTATCCGAGGACGTCGGGGTCGAAGGCCGGGTCGAGCGTGCCCGCGTCCGGGACGAGGCCGGAAAGGGTGGTGTCCTGGGCGAGCGGGCGGCGCCTGATCTGGAGGGTGTGGGTGGCCTCGGTGCCGTCCTCCGCGGTGACCACGATGGGCACCTCGGCCCCCATCGCGCCCAGCGTGATCTTCCGGGTCGCCTGGGCGCCCGCCGTGCGCTCGCCGGAGATGCTCACCGACCTGGCGAACGGGCTGCGCGCCACGGCGGTCACCCCCACCTCGGTGACCCTGGCGGGGACGTGGCGGTGGCGATCGTCTCGCCGGCGTCGTTCTTGCCGTCACCGGTGTACTGCTTGAAGACGATCCCGGCGAACGACGTGTTGGCGACCGTGGAGTTCTGGATGACCACGTCGTTCAGCACGGTCGCCTTGTCCGGCGGCGCGTGGATGTCGGGCACCGTCGTGTCGAACACGATGCCGCCCGTCTTCTTCGAGCCGTCCCAGCCGGTCTGGAAGCGGATTCCGGGGGCGTTGCCGGCGATGCTGCCACCGATCCAGTTGACCTGGCCGGTGACGTCGTGCACGTCCACGGCGTCGATGACGAAGCCGTCGAGGGTCTGGCTGTTGTCGCCGGAGACGTGGATGCCGCGCAGGTCGCGCAGGTTCTCGCCCGGGGTGCCCGTCGGCGGGACCTCGTTCGTGACCTCCAGGTTGCGGATGGTCCAGAACTCCTGGTTGAACAGCCGGACGGCGTCGCCGGCCTGGCCCGCGCCGTCGATGCGGGGTTTGCCGCCTTCGCCGTACCTGTCGACGGTGATCGGCGCGCCGCTCTCGCCCGAGCCTTTCGGCCAGAGCTGGCCCGTCCACCTCTGGCCGGCGCGCAGGAGGATGCGGTCGCCCGGGTGGAACGTGGTCTCGTTCACCTTGCCCAGGCTCTTCCAGGCGTGCGCCTCGTCGATGCCCGAGGTGGAGTCGTCGCCGCCGGTGGCGTCGACGTAGTACGTGGTGCCCGCCTGGGCCGTGGCCGTGGCGGGCTGGGTGAATGTCATGATCATGGCAGCGGCTGTGAGCACGTGCAGGAACTTTGGCATGACCGGGCTGCTGGGGGGTGTGTCGGCGCGCCTCCCGATCCGGAGGCGCGCCGGAGGGCGATCAGCTCGGTTATGGGGTGTGGACGATGGGGTGGGCCACGTCGTGGGCACGCAGATGGCCGCACATGCCCCACCGGTCTTGTGGCGGGCTCTCCATCAGGGCCGACTGGCGCAGGTGCGCGCCATCGCCGCGCTCCAGGGCCTCGAGGATCCCGGCCGTGCGGCGCGTCTCCTGGGCGACCGTGTCCTCCCAGATCGACCGCCACGCCGCCGCCTTGGGACGTACGAGTGCGAGGGCGTGGTCGTAGAAGCGGTGGAGCGGGCCGAGATCGCCCTTGGCGGCGGCGTCGGCGAGTCGCAGGAACCCCTCGACGGCCGATTCCCGTCGCCTCCGCACCGCCTCCTCCTCCCCTTGGGTAGGGAGGGTGGCGGCCTGGCGGTAGCGCTCCGGGTCCGAAACGATCTCCGGCGGGAACGTCATGACCGCGTCGCCGGCCTCGGGAAGCCCGGCGTTCGACATCACGACCACCACCTCCAGGCCCCCGCGGTTGACCGCGCGGTGGATGGTGCCGGGCGTGAACCACACGGTCGTCCCCGCGCTCAGCTCCGTCTCGCGCAGCCCGTTCACGTCGAGTGTCTGCAGCGTGCCGTGCCCGCCGACGACCACGTACGCCTCCGTGGAGGCCGTGTGCAGGTGCGGCGTGCCGCCCTCCAGCCCGTCGGCGCACGGGCTGCCGGAGTAGACCGACAGCCGGCTGACCGAGGTGCCTCCGGGGAAGGTCATGCCAGCGCCGCCCGCCCCTGCTTGGCCAGCAACTCGGTCCCATCCTCGCCCCGGTCGCCGTCGGCGATCACGACCGCGTACCGGAACCGCAGTGACTCCCCGTCCGGCAGCTCCAGCTCCTCGCTGAAGAACGGCGCCGGGCACAGGCACGCGAACTCCTCGCTGCGCGCGAACCACTGCGGCGGGTGCTGGGGGTTGGAGGCGGCGTCGACCACGACCATCGTGGAGTGGTCGCCGGTCTCGTCGTGCCTGCCGCGGAAGCCGAACCATTCGGCGCGCGTGCCGCGCAGCTCGTCGCCGCCCGCCCCAGCAGGGGACTGGATGGTGCCGCCGGTGAACGACCTGGGTCCGCGCCAGAAGAGCCCGCCGTATCCGGCGTTCTCGCGGCCCTTCGTCGTCGGGGAGCCGAACGCGAGCGTGCCGCCCGACACGTTCGTCATCTCCGTGTCGAACACCAGCGCCCACGTCGCCTCGTCCACCACCTGCGCGGCCAGCGACCGCCGCTCCGTGATGACCGGGGCGCCGGCCTGCGAGGTCCAGTCGAGCGTGTGGGCGATCTCGGCCCGTCCGCCGGTGACCGACAGCGCGGTCATCTCGCGGTGCGTGGCGGCACCGTTGTTCTCGAGCTGCACGTAGAACTTCCCGTGCACGTACGTCGGCCCGCCCCAGAAGTTGTGCTCCCCCACGTGCGGCAGCGACCAGGCGATGCCCTTGTGCCAGACGTGGTCGTGCGGCCTGAACAGCGACACCAGCCGGCCGCCGAGGGTGCGGATCGGGTGCAGGTACGGCTTGGGCGACTCCAGCACCGGCGTGTCGGGGCGGTAGACGTACGTGAACAGGTCGACGTCGCCCGCCGCGACGGTCACCGAGCTGTCGAGCACATGTGTGGCTTGCAAGGTCACGGGTTATTCACCTTTCCCCAAGGAGCGCCCGTGCCGTCCATGCGCAGGGCGAACGGGCTGTCAGCAGTGATCTGTCCGGCTTGTACGCGCTCGCCGGTGAAGGCGGAGGTGTACAGCGCGGCGATGAACTCCATCGTCCGGCGGGCGTCCTCGGTGGTCACCGGAGGCGCCTCACCCCGGTCGAGCGCGTCGAAGACGGCGGCGAGCCAGCCGTCGTGGCCGCTCGGCACGGTGCTGTGTCCCTCCGCCCACAGGTCCGACACCGCCTCCTGGCTCGGCGCCGGGGTCACGGTCCAGTCGTCGTCGGTGTAGCCGTACAGGTGCTCCACCTCGACGGTGGCGCGCTCGTAGTCGAAGCGGAGCTGGGAGGTCTGCCTCGGGGACACAACGGAGTTCACGATCGTGGCCACGGCGCCGTTCTCGAACGTCACCAACGCCAGCGACACGTCCTCGGTGTCCACCGGGCGCGCCTGGCGGGCGGCCACGGCCGTGACCTCGCGCCACGGGCCGAGCACCGAGAACAGCAGGTCGAACTGGTGGATGCCGTGCCCCATGGTCGGCCCGCCGCCCTCCGACGCCCACGTGCCGCGCCACGGGACCGCGTAGTACGCCTCGTCGCGGTACCACTGGGTGTTGCACGTGGCCAGCAGCGGGCGGCCCAGCTCGCCGGCCTCCTGGAGGCGGCGCAGCCGGAGGGCGCCCGCCCCGAAGCGGTGCTGCAGGACGGTCGCGACGTGCGCCGTCGAGTGGCGCTCCGCCTCGATCAACGCGTCGAACTCGGCGAGCGAGAGCGTCGGCGGCTTCTCCACCAGCGCCGTGACCCCGGCCTCCAGGCACGCGATGGCCAGCGGGGTGTGCAACTGGGGCGGCGTGCACAGGTGGACGAGGTCGACCTCCTCCTCCCGCAGCAGGTCGTCCAGGCTCGCGTGGGTGCTCGTCACGTCGTACTTCTCGGCGAACGCGCTCACCCGGTCGGCGTCCACGTCGGCCACGGCCACGAGCTCCGCCCGCCCGGACCCGAGGACGGCCTGGGCGTGCGCGTGGGCGATCGCGCCGGTTCCGACGATCGCTGCCCGGTAGTTCCGCTGTGTCAAGATGATGCTCCTATATGGGGGTATGTCAGGCGCCGTCGATCTCAGCCTGCAGCTCGGTGATGAACGACTTGGCCGCCTGCTCCGGCGTCCATGGGAAAACGTATTCCGCAGTTTGCACCGGCGTTACCTGAGCGTCAAGGGTGTTACCGAGCGACTACACGGACCGGGACAGCGTGGTGCGGTTACAGAGCGTGATGGACGGCCGCCATGCCGGCCAGCGCCTTCCGTCAGGGGGCGTGGGTGCGCACCCGGGCGTCACACCCTTGTGCGGGTGCTTTCGCGGACGATCAGCCGCCCTTCGAGCGTGAGCCGCTTTCCCGTGCCCGCCTTTTCCAGTGCGAAGCGGATCGCCTCCACTCCCGCCTGCGCCAGCGGAAGCGCCACGGTGGTCAATCGCGGCGTCACATCCCCGGCGAGCGGAATGTCGTCGATTCCCGTCACGGAAACGTCTTCGGGAACCACCACACCGGCCGCCCGGAATCCCGACATCGCACCGATTGCGACGGCGTCGTTGACGGCGAGAACCGCTTCCACGCCGTCCATGCCCTCCTCGGCCAGCCGCCGCGCCGCGTCGAATCCGCCCTGACGGCTGACGTCGCAAAAAACGACCCGGATATCCCGCTCGTCAATGCCCCCGGCCCGCAGTCCGGCCATGAAACCGGTCGTGCGAAGGGCCATGTTGCGCAGTTCAGGAACGCCGCCGAAAATCGCCACCCGCCGGTGCCCGGTTTCCGCGACAAATGCGCCCGCCGAGCACCCGGCGCCGTAATCGTCGAAGCCGATCGCGTCGAAACTCATGTCGGTCTCGCCGACGATGACGACCCGGCCGCCTTCACGTTCGTACGAGTCGAGCTCCTTGAGCAGCCGCCCGTCGAGAGCGTTCGCCATGAAACGGCTGGAGGTCAGCACGAGCGCGCGCGGCCGCAGCGCGCGGAGCAGCCGGACGGTCTCGAGTTGCCGCTCGGAGGCCGCCATCGTGGACGAGACGGTGACGAACGCGCCCGCCGTGCGCGCTTCGCGTTCCATCGCGGCCACCACCATCGCCATGGACGGCGTCGTGAGATCGTCTGCCACGAGCGCGATCGAGTCGCTCGCCCGGCGCATCGCTCTGGCCGAGGCGTCCACCGTGTACCGCAGGGCCGCCGCCGCGGCCAGCACGCGCGCCTCGTACTCGGGCGCCACCTTCCGTGTGCTGCCGCCCAGGACCCTGGACGCGGTGGAGACGGAGACCCCGGCCGCCGCGGCCACATCGTGCAGCGTGACCGTGGGCCTCGCCGCGTGAGGCATCCGCAGTGTCCTTTCCTCGGGCGTACGGGCCGGTTATGAAGCGTACCCGCCGCCCGTCTCCCTCCTCCTCGACAGCGCCCCGTGAATGTCACGGGTCCATATGACCCGTGTCATATGGACCCGATGACACAGCGCACTAACCCCGCCAAGTCCGGCTGAACCATGCTGCCCACATGACATCTCGCCGATTCAGGAAGCCGGCCGCGGGTCGCGCCAGACAGCTGGCCGCCGCGACCGCGGCAGGCGCGTTACTCGCGGCAGGGACGCTGACCGCACCAGCCATCGCCCAGACCACGGTCGTCACCGGTACGGTCCAGGATGGCGGGCTGGACCGGCAGGCGCTGCGGCAGTCCCTGGACGCCGTGCACGAGGCCGGCATGTTCGGCATCTACTCGGAAGTACGCGACGGCAGCCAGACGTGGAAGGGCGCGTCCGGTGTGGCCGATGTGGACACGGGCCGCCCCGTACGACCCGACATGGTGCACCGGGTGGGCAGCATCAGCAAGACGTTCGCCACAGTGGCCATCCTCCAGCAGGTCGAGCGCGGCGCCATCGAACTGGACGCCCCGATCGGGCGCTACCTGCCCGACCTCGTCCCCGGCGAGCGCGGCCAGAAGATCACCGTACGGATGCTCCTCAACCACACCAGCCACATCGGCGACTACATCGGCCCGGCGTTCCCGTCGCTGCTGGAAGGCTCGACCAAGAGCCTGGACGACAACCGCTTCCACACCTTCGCCCCGGAGGAACTGGTCAGGCTGGGCCTGGGCGCCACCCCGACCGGCGAGCCCGGAGCGGTGCCCGGCTCGTACTCGAACACCAACTACGTCCTCGCGGGCCTGCTCCTGAAGAAGGTCACGGGCACGGACGCCGAGCAGTACATCACCCGCAACGTCATCCGCAGGGCCGGTCTGCGCAACACGTCCTTCCCGCGCACACCGCTCATCCCGGGCCCGCACTCCAAGGCGTACGAGTCGTGGTACGGCTTCATCGACCCGCCGCGCGACTACAGCGTCTACAACATGTCGTGGGCGAGCACGGCGGGCGCGATCGTGTCCACGATGGACGACCTCAACCGCTTCTACCGGGCGCTGCTGCGCGGTGAGCTGGTCGGCGCCGCGCAGGTCGCCGAGATGCAGAAGACGGTGCCGGTGCTGGTGGGCGGGGGGTCGATCGCGTACGGCCTCGGGCTCTACTCCCTCGACCTGCCGTGCGGCCGCTTCTGGGGGCACGACGGGGGCGTGTTCGGGATGGGCACACAGTCGCTGTCCAGCCCGGATGGCAACCGCCAGCTGTCGTTCGGGATCAACCTCATGAAGTACCAGAAGATTGACGAGAACGGCCAGCTCGTGCCAAGCCCGATCGACTACGCCCTGGTCGATCACGTGGTCGTGGCCCTGTGCGGCGACACCGCGGCCCAGGCGAAGGCGTCGCGGCCACAGTTCCTCCCGCTCCCGTCGGACAACGTGCCCATCGGAGTCCGGTAGGGGTGTGTTGCCGATCACTTCGTGAGTGCGCATTTGTCCACAGATGACCGCTCGAACTCTCCGTAATGTCCCTGCTGCCGGATCAAACCGGCGCACTGACAACGGGGAGGACACGTGGAAGGCCGGCGGCCAGGTCTTCACGAAGTGGTACGGCGTGGACAAGGTCGGCGGGAAGAAGGGCTGGTGTGGTTCGAGTACTAGCAGAACGGCGGCTAGGCCTGAGCGCGTCTTGACCGTCAGCTCCGGCCGGGATCAGCCCTCTTCAGACGGGGCGCTGCTGCTGCTCGATGTACTGCTTGAGGACCGTCAGCGGGGCACCGCCGACTGACCCGGCAAAGTAGGACCCGGACCAGAAATGCCCATCCCATAGATATTTGCGGACGTGCTGGGCGTACTCCTTGCGGAACATCCGGGCGGAGACGCCCTTCAGTGAGTTGACCAGCTTGGACAGGGCGACCTTGGGCGGGTAGTGGACGAGCAGGTGGACGTGGTCGTGCTCGCCGTTGAACTCACGTAGTTCCACCTCGAAGTCGGCGCAGACTTCGCGCATGAGTTCCTCGCAACGGGTCAGCATCTGGTCGGTGAGGGCCCCACGCCGGCATTTCGTGACAAAAACCAAATGAGCGTGAAGGTGGTGGACAACGTGGCGGCCTGTGCGTACATCGGGGTTGGGCGTCCATCGCGGTGACATAAACCAAATGGTATGCTCTCGATGTGGAGTCGGTGAAACGCAGCCGGGCACACAGGGCGCGCCTCGACCTCAGCCCCGCCCAGTCGGGCGTCGCTTCAGTCCGGGGAGGAGTTCAAACGTTCACCTGCTGGGCCGGCCGGCCAGCGCTCCCTTGCGCCGGGTCCTTCCCCTCACCGGGCGCTGGAAGCCGGCGGCACCCGAGGGACGTGATGATCGCCGGGCATGAGAGATCTTGCCAGCCCCGTGACTCGGTGTTACCTCTTGCGAGATGCGCGCAATCCGCGCACCCCTGAGACGCAGGAGGCATCGTGTCCTGGTTACGCAGCACCCTCGTCGCCGTCGCGCTCGTCGCGTCGGCCTTACCCCTCGCGGGGCCGGCCCGGGGCGAACCCGGCGGGCAGGCCCCGGTCCACGACTTCCAGGCCGAAGAACACGGCAAGCCGGACGTGGACAACCGGCAGGGCAGGGTGGCGCCGCCCGCCGGATTGAACGCCCGCAGCGCCGGGTCGAAGGCCGAGATCCGTTGGAACGCTCTCGGCACCCCCGCCGCCGTCACCAGCGCGGAACCGCTGGCCGAGGGCCTTGGTGAAGATCCCGAGCAGGCCGCCCGCACCTACCTCAAGAACAACCAGACCGTCTTCGGGCTGTCCGCGGAGGCGGTGGACGCGCTGGAGCGGGTCGCGGTCAACCCCATCGGCGCGGGTCACGCCGTGCTGCTGCGCCAGCGCTTCGGCGGCCTGCCGGCCGGCGTGGACGGGCTCGTCGCGATCGGCGTGGTGAACGGCCAGGTCAGACACGTCACGTCCTCGCTCTCCCGGGAGACCGAGGCGCCCCCGGCCGCGTCCATCACCGCGCAGCAGGCGCTGGAGATCGCGGCCAGGGACGGCGGCATCGACCTGGCCACCGCGACGACCAAGCAGTCCACGCCGGTGGCGGTGCCCGCTCCCGACGGGGTGCACAGCGCGTACCAGGTGGTCCTGGTCGGCGGCTCGCAGGGCGAGGCCGCGGGATACACGACGCACGTGGACGCCGTCAGCGGCGCCATCCTGGTACGCGAGAACCTGGTCGACCACTTCGACCCGGAGAA
The DNA here is from genome assembly GCF_040659615.1 of Nonomuraea sp. NPDC049784. Taxonomy (NCBI): domain Bacteria; kingdom Bacillati; phylum Actinomycetota; class Actinomycetes; order Streptosporangiales; family Streptosporangiaceae; genus Nonomuraea; species Nonomuraea sp. NPDC049784. The sequence continues at coordinate 1,432 of NZ_JBFAMX010000228.1, read as the reverse complement.
CCCGCGCTGGGCGGCCTTCCCGTCGAACCCGCGCGACGACTACTCCTCCCGCGACACCCGCCAGACGTGGTGCTTCACGGCCGGCTCCGGCTGCGACTACGTGACCGGCGGCGACCCGGGCACCGGCAAGGCGTGGGATGTCGACCACACCACCAATGAGCCGACGAACACCAGCTCCGGCAACGCGACCAAGTCGACCGAGAACCGGGCGAACGGCGACCCGTTCAGCGTCGGGACCCGTACCAACGTGCTCACGCCCAGCAGGAACTACGTCTACCCGTGGCGGAACACCTGGCACGAGGCGAAGTGCGACCCGGCGGTGTTCGACCAGAGCGGGGAAGCCGACCTGGAGGCCGCCATCGCCAACTTGAACGCGATGCACAACCGCATGCACGACTGGTCCTACCGGCTCGGCTTCACCGAGACCGCCTGGAACATGCAGGCCGACAACGGCGAGCGCGGCGGCCTCGGCGACGACCCCGAACAGGGCAACGCGCAGGCCGGCGCCCGCGTCCTGTCCGTACGCGACAACGCCAACCAGATCACCGGGCCTGACGGCATCGCGCCGATCACGAACATGTACCTGTGGCAGCCCATCGCCGGCTCGTTCTACTCGCCGTGCGTGGACGGCGACTACGACATGTCGGTCATCGGCCACGAGTACACGCACGCCATCTCCGGCCGCATGATCGGCGGCCCGAACGCCGGCTGGAGCGGAGCCCAGCCCGGGGCCATGAACGAGAGCACCTCCGACCTGTTCGCGATGGAGCACCTCTTCGAGTACGGCTTCCGCCCCTCCGGCCTGACCCCGTACGTGACCGGCGGCTACGTGACGGGCGACAAGGCGCGCGGCATCAGGAACTACGACATGTCGAAGTCTCCGCTGAACTACAGCGACATCGCCTACGACATCGTCGGCCAGCAGGTGCACGCGGACGGCGAGATCTGGTCGGCCACGCAGTTCGACGTGCGGGCGGCGTTCGTCAAGCGGTACGGCGACGGCACCGCCAGGCAGCAGCGCTCCTGCGCGGACGGCCAGACGCCGGTCGAGCGGTGCCCGGGCAACCGGCGCTGGGCGCAGCTGTCGTTCGACGCCCTGCTGCTGATGGCCTCGGGCGCGGTCAGCTACGTCGACCACCGAGACGCGCTGCTGGCGGCGGACGCGATCCGCTTCGGCGGCAAGAACCAGGACATCATGTGGCGCGCGTTCGCCGAGCACGGCCTGGGCGAGGGCGCGGCGAGCAGCGGCCCGAACGACGCCGACCCGACGCCCGGCTTCGTCAACCCCGCGGGCAAGAACGGCTCGCTGCAGCTCAAGCCGCTGGGCGAGGCGAAGGGCCGGCGTGCCTGGAACTCCGTGCAGTTGGAGGTCGAGGTCAGCTCGCGGTAACGGCCCTGGGTGGGGATCCACGCCTCGCAGTCGAACTTGCGG
>NZ_JBFAMX010000227.1:0-15410 GCF_040659615.1 Nonomuraea sp. NPDC049784 | reverse complement strand
GCCGTACTTCAACCTGTCCTCGCCCGAGCCGACCGGCGTGGTGGCCGTGATCGCGCCTGCCGACCCCCTCCTCGGCCTCGTCTCCGCCGTCGCGCCCGTGATCGTCACCGGCAACACCTGTGTGGTGGTCGCCTCCGAGCGGGCGCCGCTGCCCGCGATCACGTTCGCCGAAGTGCTGGCCACCTCCGACCTGCCGGGCGGCGTCGTGAACATCCTCACCGGGCACCAGGCCGAGCTGGCCCCGTGGCTGGCGGCGCACATGGACGTCAACGGGCTCGACCTCACCGGCGTGGGAGCCCCCGAGCTGGCGCTGGCCTGCGAGCAGGCGGCGGCCGAGAACTTCAAGCGCGTGCTCACAGCAGAGAAGGACCAAGGAACGAGACGCATGACCGCGTTCATGGAGACCAAGACGGTCTGGCACCCCGCCGGGATCTGATCGACCCCGCACCCGCAAGGACACGGCACATGGGCCGTGCCCTCGGGTCCCCCATCCCCAAATCTGGAGGAACCCCCATGGAACCCACCGGTGTTCTCGTCGTCGGGAGCATCACCGCGGACGTCACGGCGTTCAGCCAGCGGCTGCCGCGGCGCGGTGAGACCGTGCTCGGCGACGACTTCACCCTCGTACTCGGCGGCAAGGGCGCGAACCAGGCCGTGTCCGCGGCCCACTCGGGCGCGCCGACCTGGATGGTCGCCTGCGTGGGCCAGGACCCGTTCCGCGACATCGTGCTGTCCGGCCTGGAGACGCACGGCGTCACGCTCACCGAGGTCCGCACGGTCGAGGGCCGCACGGGCGTCGCCCACATCCGCGTGGACGCGTCGGGCGAGAACGACATCGTCATCACGCCGCTCGCCAACGCCTCCCTCGACGAGGCGATGGTCACGGAGAGCATCGAACGCGTCCGCGACCGGGTCGGCGTCCTCCTGCTCCAGCTCGAGATCCGGACGGAGGTCGCCTGCCACGCGGCGCGGGCGGGCGCGGCGGCCGGGCTGACGGTGGTCCTGGACCCGGCACCCGCTCAGGAACTGCCGGACGACGTGTGGCCGTACCTCGACATCGTGACCCCCAACGAGAGCGAGGCCACCGTGCTGACCGGCGTGCAGGTCACGGACCTGGAGTCGGCGGAGCGGGCGGCGGCCTGGTTCCTGGAGCGCGGCGTGGGCCACGCGATCATCACCCTCGGCTCGGGTGGCGCCCTGTCGGTCACGAAGGAGCGCACCCGCCACTTTCCCGCATACGCCGTGACGCCCGTGGACACCACAGCTGCCGGCGACGCGTTCACCGGTTTCTTCGGCGGTGCCCTCGCCGCCGGGCTCGACGTGGACACCGCCATCCAGTACGGCATGGCGGCCGGCGCCCTGGCCACCACGAAGGCGGGAGCCAGCCCCTCGCTGCCCAGCAGGGACGAGGTCGAGCCATTGATCAACACCTCTATGGAAGGAGCCACCCGATGAGGCGCAACCAGGGAACGCTCAACGCCCAGCTCTCCCGCGTGATCTCCGAGCTCGGCCACACGGACACGATCGTCGTCACCGACGCGGGCCTCCCCATCCCGCGGGACGTGGAACGCGTGGATCTGGCCGTCAGGGAGAACCTGCCCCGATTCCTCGACCTGCTGGACGCGGTGCTCGACGAGGTGGCCGTGGAGGGTGTGCTGCTGGCCGAGGAGATCAAGCAGCACAGCCCGGACATGCTGGCGGCGATCAAGGAGCGGTTCGACCGGCTGGGCCTGACTTTGGAGTTCGTGCCGCACACCGAGTTCAAGCAGGCCACCGCCGGGGCCAGGGCGGCCGTGCGATCCGGCGAGTTCACCCCCTACGCCAACGTCCTGCTCACCGCGGGCGTCGTGTACTGATCGGGAGCCTGGCATGCATCTCCAGCTTGCCGATGTGCGCAAGTCCTTCGGCGACAACAGCGTCCTGCGGGGCGTCAGCTTCGATGTGGGTCCCGGTGAGGTCGTGGCGCTCGTCGGGGAGAACGGGGCGGGCAAGTCCACGCTCACCCGGGTGATCTCCGGCGCGCACCAGCCCGACTCGGGGCGGCTGCTGATCGACGGGACCGCGACGGTGCTCAAGGACCCGCAGGCCGCGATGGCGCAGGGCATCGAGGTCATCTACCAGGAGTTCCAGCAGAACCTGTTCCCGCACCTCAGCGTGGCCGAGAACATGTACGTGCTGGACCGCGAGCGCGTCTTCGGCCGCCTGTTCGTCTCCAAGCAGCGCATGGCCGCCGAGGCCAGGCAGGCGCTGCGCCGCCTGGGCATGGAGATCGACGTGCACCGCCAGGTCAGCGAGCTGAGCGTGGCCGAGCGGCAGATGCTCGAGATCGCCAAGGCCATGACGCACGAGTTGCGGCTGATCATCCTCGACGAGCCGACCGCGGCCCTCGACGAGCAGGAGTCCGAGCAGCTCTTCGCCCAGGTGAGCCGGCTGCGCGAGGCAGGCGTCTCGGTGATCTACATCAGCCACCGGCTGGACGAGGTCTTCGCCCTGTCGGACCGGATCGTCGTGCTGCGCGACGGCCGGGTCACGCTCGACGCCCCCACCGAGCGGCTCACCCCGGCCAAGGTCGTCACGGCGATGGTCGGCGACGCCGTGGACGACTTCTACCCCAAGGAGCGCAACGCCGGAGACGAGGTCGTGCTGGAGGTGCGCGCCGGGTCCGGCGCCCGCTTCCACGACATCGACCTCCAGGTCAGGGCCGGCGAGGTGGTTGGCATCGGCGGCGTGGTCGGCTGCGGGCGCAGCGACCTGCTGCGCGCGCTGTTCGGCCTGCAGCCGCTGACCGGCGGCTCCGTGCTCGTGGACGGCTCCGGCGTACGCGTCGCGAGCGTCCAGGACGCGATCGGCAGCCGGATCGCCTACCTGTCGCCCGACCGGCAGGCGGAGGGCCTGTGCATGGGCCAGTCGGTCGAGTCGAACGTGTCGCTGGCCTCGCTGCGCGAGTTCAGCTCCGGGAGCGGTGTCGTACGGCGCGGCAAGGAACGCGCGGCCACCGGCGCGGTCATCTCGGAGCTGCGGGTGCGCGCCGCCTCCCCGTCCATCGCGGTCAGCTCGCTGTCCGGCGGCAACCAGCAGAAGGCCCTGTTCGCCAAGTGGGTGATGACCAGGCCGCGGGTGCTGCTCATGGACGAGCCGACCCGGGGCGTGGACGTCGGGGCCAAGACCGAGATCTACCGGATCATCAACCAGCTCACCGCGGACGGCGTCGCCGTCCTGCTCGTGAGCTCCGACCTGCCGGAACTCGTCGCCATGTCCGACCGCGTGGTCGTGATGCGCGAGGGACGGCTCGTCGCCGAGCTGACCGGCGACGACCTCGACGAGCAGTCCATCCTCAAGCACGCACTGGTAGGTGCCGCATGACCTCGAAGCTCAAGACCGTCGCGGGCCGGCTGCGCGCGGTGTGGATGCTCCTCCTGGTAGGGATCGTCCTCTCGGTGGCCTCGCCGGTCTTCCTCACCCCGACGAACCTGCTCAACGTGGCGCTCGCGACCTCCGTGGCCGCGCTGCTCGCGGCCGGGCAGACGTACGTGATCATCCTGGCCGAGATCGACCTGTCCGTGGGGTCGGCGCTGGGCTTCTCCGCCGTCGTCACCGCCCTGACCCTCGGCACGTACGGCCTGATCCCCGCGATGGCCGCGGGACTGGCGACCGGCGCGGCCATCGGGCTGGTCAACGGCCTGCTCGTGACCAGGACCCGGATGCCGTCGTTCATCGCGACGCTGGCCACGATGTCGGTGTTCGCCGGGCTCACCCTGCACGTCACCTCGGGCAACCCCATCCCGGTGACGGACTACGACTTCCAGGGGATCGGGCAGGCCAGGTTCGCGGGCGTGCCCGTGCCGGTGTGGATCATGCTGGTGGCGTTCGGCGTCTTCGGGTTCGTCCTGGCGCGCACCCGCTTCGGCCGGTACGTCTACGCCACCGGCGACAACGTCGAGGCCGCGCGGCTGTCCGGCATCAGGGTCCACCGCGTCAAGATCCTCGCCTTCGTCATCAGCGGCGTGCTGGCATCCCTGGCGGGGTTCATCATCACCGCCCGGCTGTCCACGGCCCAGCCGACCGCCGGCGCCGGCCTGGAACTGGACGCGATCGCGGCCGTCATCATCGGCGGCACCAGCCTGGCCGGCGGCCGCGGCACCCTGCTCGGCACTCTCGTCGGAGCGCTCGTCCTCGGCGTCATCGACAACGGGATGAACCTGCTCGACGTCTCCCCGTTCCTCCAAGACGTGGTGAAGGGCCTGGTCATCCTCCTGGCCGTCTTCCTCGACCGCAACGTGGACGTCCTGCGCCGGCTCGTGCCACGCAGGGCCGATTCCCCCGTACGCACCCCAGAACTAGCCCAGCACATCTAAAGGAAAGATCCATGCGCACTCCCCGCAAACTCATCGCCGTCGCGATCCTGGCCGCCGTCTCCCTGACTGCCTGCAGCCGGGGCGGCGAGGAGACGTCCACCGGCGCCACGCAGGCGTCCGGCAAGAAGGACGCCACGATCATCATGAGCACGCTCGGCAACCCGTTCTTCATCAGCGTGAAGGACGGCGCCGAGGCACAGGCCGCCAAGAGCGGCATCACCCTGAACGTGCAGAACGCCGACAACTCCGACGCCACCTTCCTCAACCAGGCGACGACCGCCATCTCCAAGCAGACCGGGATCCTCATCCTCGACCCGGTGGGCAGCCAGTCCGCCAGCAGCTCCGTCACCCAGGCGAACTCGGCGAGCATCCCCGTGATGGCGTTCGACCGCAAGCCGTCCGGCGGCAAGCTCGCCACGTTCGTCGGCTACGACGCCGTCCAGGCAGGCAAGAACGCGGCCGACGCGCTGGCCGAGGCCGTCGGCGGCAAGGGCAAGGTCGTCGAGATCCAGGGCATCCTCGGCACCAACGTGGCCCAGGACCGCAGCAAGGGCTTCGAGCAGCAGATCGCCACCCACAAGGACATCAAGGTCGTCGCCACGCAGGCGGCCGACTTCGACCGGGCCAAGGCCCTGAACGTGATGACGAACGTGCTGCAGGCCAACCCCGACATCGACGGCGTGTACGCGGCCAACGACGAGATGGCCATGGGCGTGCTGTCCGCTCTCAAGGCCCGCAACCTGGTGGGCAAGGTCAAGGTCGTCGGCAACGACGGCATCGCCGACGCGCTGGCCGCCGTCTCCGCGGGCGAGATGTACGCCACGAACGCCGAGTCGCCGTTCGCGCTCGGGCAGAAGGTGGTCTCTCTGGCCGCCGACGTCCTGGGCGGCAAGCAGGTGCAGGCCGACGAGACGCTGCAGGGCAAGCTGGTCAAGAAGGACAACGTGAAGGAGTACGCGGACTACCTCGTCGGCCTCGGCGACAAGTCCGGTGTTCCGGACAGCCTCAAGTAGGAATGACGGCCTGCTCGGGCTCACCCGGGCAGGCCGTTCTCGCCAGCCGGTACTGGGTGGGCGTGACGCCGTACGAGCGGGTGAACCAGCGGGTGAGGTGGGCCTGGTCGGTGAACCCGGCCTCGCTCGCGACCCGCGCCGCCGGGTGCCCCTGGGCGAGCAGGCGGCGAGCGGCACGCAGCCGCAGCTGGCGCTGGTAGTCGCTGGGCGCCAACCCGTAGGCCGTACGGAATGCCCGGTAGACGGCGTACCGGCTGGAACCGGTCCAGACGGCGAGGTCGTCGGCGCTGATCGGGTGGGCGTAGCTGTCGTGGATCAGTTCGCGGGCCTTCGCGGCGAGATGCGTGACGGCGGATGGGCCGAGGGCGGCGGGCGGTCCGGGAGACGTACGCGCCGCGAGGCGCACCAGGGCGGCGACGGCGGAGGACACCAGCTCGTCGCGCTCGAGCGGGCCGGCGCCGTGCAGCAGCGCGGTGTGCAGCCTGCGCAGCCGCGTCGCGAGGACGGGCGAGCTGAGGACCGGGGTGGCGAACAGAGGCAGCCCGACAGGGCACCCAGGGCAGGCTCCCAGGACGGCGGCACGCTCCTGAACGTGCATGAACGCAGGGCCGTCGAGCCTGCGACTCGACGGCCCTGCAACGGTTTCAGTCGTTGGAGAAGACGACCACGCGGGGTGCCTGGTGCTCGTCGGCGATCGGCCGGCCGGGCTCGCGCCGTCCCTCGGCCAGGATGTCTCCGGTACGCGGATCGATGACGCGATAACGCGCCGGCAATCCTTCCTCGCGCATCAGGCGGAGCGCGCCGCCGTTCTCCTGGTAGACCACGTGCAGGCGGCCAGGCACGCTCAGAGCGCGCGGACTGATGAAGGTCTCCCAGTCCGGCTCCATGTCCGTCGTGGGCAGCCCGTCGAGGATCTTGCCGAGGAGCCCGACGTAGGTGGATCCCTCGAATGCGAGGGAGTCGTTCCAGCCGCCGGAGGGGCCAGCTCGCGCCAGGCTCCGGCGACGCGCGTGACATCGCCCATCAGCCGTCCACCTGGGCGGTGAGCAGGGCCTTGCGGGTGATGCGCTGCGCGGCCAGGGCGTCCTGGCGGGCCTGCGCCTCGGAGAGGGCGTCCACGTCGAGGATCTGCAGCGCCCGCCAGATCGTCCGCATCACCTCGATGCCGGCCTTGGCCGCCTCCACCGCGTCCTCGCGGAAGGGGAACTGGTCGAGCTGCCAGACGCCCTGCCAGTTCGCCTGGCGCAGGGTGTGGAAGAACTCGAAGGTCTCCACCAGGTGGATGGAGCCGACGACCATGTCGTCGTCCCAGCCGCGGAAGTTGTCGTTGACGTCGATGGCGAACAGGCGGTCGTGGTCGAGGATGAGCTGGGCGGCGTCGGCCGGGGACTCGAGGCCGTACAGGGAGTGGCCGAAGTCCAGCAGGATGCCGACGTTGGGCACGTCCATCTTCTCGATGGCCAGCAGGGTACGGGCGGCCGAGGAGAAGGTCATGCGGTTACGCGGCTCGCGCGGCTTGTACTCGATGGCGAAGCGCAGGTCGGGGTGGCGCTGGGCCAGCTCGCGCACGGCGTCGACGGACATCTGCCACAGCGCCTTGTAGTCGGCCTGGAAGGGGTAGTCCCAGCCGTCCTGACCCGGCCAGAGCTTGACGTAGTCGCAGCCGAGGCGGCGGGCCAGGTCGGCGGACTCGCTCACCAGCTCGATGGCCGCGCGCCTGATCTCGGGGTCGGGGTTGGTGAAGCCGCCGCGGCTGAACTTCCTGGTGTAGATCTCGGGCGTCAGCGCGATGGCGCGCAGCCCGTTGGCCTTCAGCCGCTCCTCCAGCAGGTCCACGTCGAGGTCGGCGGGGTTGAACGGGTAGTTGATGTCGACCACGGACAGGCTGCCGACCTGGCCGGCGCGGTCGATCGCCTCCAAGGTGGTGACGGGCGGGCCGTACCCGTCGGTGGCGTAGCGGTCGCGGAACTGCCCGAAGTGCCACAGACCTGCGCCGAAGAGAGGTTCTGCCGTCATGCGGTCTTTCTCCTATCCCTTGATGTGCATCTCCAAGCAGCAGGTTGAATTTTTATTCAGATATGGCTGCCTATTCAGGCGGAATGTAACGTCGGCGGCATGTGCACGTCAAGGACTCGGAGTGTACGGACCCTGGCACCTCATTGACATGGGTCGAACGCGAGCCTTAGCTTCAAAATATGCTTAGTCATTATGGAATAAATATTCAGCGCTCTTATGGATGGGAGCGATGATGTCCGTGCTTCCCGCCGATCCGGCGCAGTCGGCCGCCTACCGCAAGGTGACCGGACGCATCCGTGAAGCCGGCGGGCCCACCGCCGCGTCAGAGCTGGACCGCCTGGCCACCGAGGTGCGCCGGAGCATCATCCGGACGATCGGCCGGGCCCGCATGGGGCATATCGGTGGCGACCTGTCGGTGACCGACATCCTGGTCGCCTGTTTCTACGGCGTGCTGTCCATCGATCCCGAACGCCCGCACTGGGCAGGGCGCGATCGGTTCGTGCTGAGCAAGGGGCACTGCGCGGCCGCCCTGTACGCCACATTGGCCCACTGCGGATTCTTCCCGGCGGCGGAGCTGGACACGTTCATGGCGCCGCTGTCGGCGCTGAACGGTCATCCCAACCGCATCAAGGTTCCCGGCGTCGAGACCAACACCGGCGCCCTCGGGCACGGCCTGCCGGTGGCCACCGGATGCGCGCTGGCGGCGCAGCTCGACGATGCGAGCTGGCGTACGTTCGTGGTCCTTGGGGACGGCGAGCTGCAGGAAGGCAGCAACTGGGAGGCCGCCATGGCCGCCGCCCACTACGGACTGTCGTCGCTGACGGCGATCGTCGATCGCAACCGGCTGCAGCAGGGCGCCAGGACGGAGGAGACCAACGCCCTGGGCGCCCTGGACGACAAGTGGCGCAGTTTCGGCTGGGAGGTCCGCGAGGTCGACGGGCACGATCACCTCGCGCTGCTGCAGGCGATGAGCGGTTCGTCCACCGGCCGGCCGGTCGCCGTCATCGCCAACACGATCAAGGGGAAGGGCGTGTCGTTCATGGAGGACCGGGTGGAGTGGCACCACAAGGTGCCCAGCCCCGAGCAGGTCGAAGCGGCGCTCGCGGAGCTGGCGCGATGACCCTCACTGAGCAGCAGGCCGCGTTCGACTGCCGCCGGGATTTCGCCGAGGAGCTCCTGGCCCTGGCCGAGCGGGACGAGCGGATCGTGGCCATGTGCAACGACTCCGTCGGCTCCAGCAACCTCGTCGGCTTCCGCGAGCGCTACCCCGACCGGTTGATCAACGTCGGCATCGCCGAGCAGGACCTCGTCGGGGTGGCCGCGGGCCTGGCGAACGCGGGCAAGATCCCGTTCGTGTGCGCGGCGGCGCCGTTCCTGACCGGCCGTGCCCTTGAGCAGATCAAGGCCGATGTCGCCTACAGCGAGGCGCACGTCGTGCTCTGCGGCCAGAGCCCCGGCATGGCCTACGGCGAGCTGGGGCCCACCCACCACTCGATCGAGGACCTGTCCTGGATGCGCGCGGTCGCGAACGTCGACGTGATCGTCCCGGCCGATCCCGTGCAGACCCGTGCCGCCGTGCGCTGGGCGGCGGCCTCCGGCAGGCCTTCCTACGTGCGGATCCCGCGCTTCAAGGTGCCCGTGGTCACGCCGGACGACGCGCCTTTCGAGCCGCGCCGGGCGGTACTGCTCCAGGACGGCGATGACGTCACGGTGATCGCGATCGGCTCCTTGACCTCCCGCGCCCTGCAGGCGGCGGCCCGCCTGCGCGAGGAGGGTATCTCCGTACGTGTGCTGAACATGCCTTTCCTCGACCCGCTGGACGAGGACGCCGTCGTCGCGGCTGCCCGCGAGACCGGCGCAATCGTCACCGCCGAGGAGGCCACGATCAGCGGCGGGCTCGGCGCGGCCGTCGCCGCCGCTGTCGTCACCCGTCACCCCGTCCCGATGCGGATCCTCGGTGTGCCCCGCGTGTTCGCCCCCACCGGGGACACGGCCTTCCTGCTCGACCACTTCGGACTGTCCGCCGACGGCATCGTCGCCGCCGTGAAGGACCTGACGAGCCGTGGCTAGCCCGCTCATCCTGGCCGTCGACCAGGGCACCAGCTCGACCAAGGCGCTGCTCGTCGATGCCGGGGGGCGGGTCGTCTCGCGCGCCGTCGCCCCGGTGACCGAGAGTCAGCCGCGCCCCGGCTGGGTGGAGCAGTCCGCCGAGGAGCTGTGGCAGAGCGTGCGGCGCGCGGTCGCCGACTGCGTGGATCGCGGGCAGGCCGCCCGGGTCGCCGGCGTGGGCTTCAGCACCCAGCGCGAGTCGCTGGTGTTGTGGGAGCGCCGCACCGGCGAGCCCGCCGGGCCGCTGATCAGCTGGCAGGACCAGCGCACCGCCGCCCAGTGTCATGAGCTGGCCGCCACCGGGGCGGTCGAGCTGGTGCGGTCGGTGAGCGGGATGCCGCTGGACCCCATGTTCTCCGCGCTCAAGGCGCGCTGGCTGCTCGACACCTACGATCCGGACCGGCGCCGCAGCCGCGCGGGGGAGCTGTGCCTGGGCACCGTGGACTCCTGGCTGCTCAGCCGCTTCGGCGGCGAACACGTCACCGAGGTCGGCAACGCCTCCCGCACCCAGCTGCTCGACGTCGGGACCGGCGACTGGGACCTGCGGCTGCTCGACCTCTTCGGCGTGCCACGTGAGGTCCTGCCGCGGGTGGTCGCCTCCTCCGGCGGCTTCCCCGGGGTCCGGGACCTGGCGCCGCTGCCCGACGGCGTACCGGTGCTGGCCGTCATGGGCGACTCGCACGCCGCCATGTTCGCGCATGCGGGATGGCGACCCGGCGTCGTGAAGGCCACGTACGGCACCGGCTCGTCGGTGATGGCGATCGGCGACGCCGGCGACGCGCCCGGACTCTGCCGCAGCATCGCCTGGGACCTCGAAGACGGACCGGCCCAGGCCGTCGAGGGCAACATCCGCGCGACGGGCCGCACCATCAGCTGGCTGGCCGAGCTGTTCGGCGTCCGCGCCGACCAGCTGCTGGCCGAGGCGGAGGACATCGACCCGGGCGGCGTGCACTTCGTCCCGGCCTTCGGCGGCCTCGGCGCCCCCTGGTGGGAGCCGGACGCCACCCCCGTCGTCACCGGCCTTTCGCTGGGCACCCGGCGCGGCCAGCTCGTCGCCGCCGCCCTGGAGGCCGTCGCCTTCCAGGTCGAGGACGTCGTGGCGGCGATCGACCAGGCCGCCGGCCGCGTACGCGTCCTCATGGCCGACGGCGGGCTGACCCGCAGCGCCCGCCTGATGCGGCTGCAGGCCGACCTCAGCGGCCGCACCGTCGCCCGCTCCGGCGAGCACGACCTGTCAGGCCTGGGCGCCGCCGACGCCGCCGGGCTCGCCGCCAAGCTGTGGACCCTCGAACAACTGGAACAGCGGCCACGGCCCGCGGACGCGTTCGAGCCCGCCCTCGACGAGACGGAACGCGCGGCCAGGAAGGCCGCCTGGCACGAGTCCGTACGCAGATCCCGGCCTCCGGTCGAAAGGAGCATCACATGACCACGACGGCGCCGCCCCGCCGGATCACGGCTCCTGCGTCTCTCAGCAGCAGATCATCCGGGACTTCGGAAAGTCCCGGGCCAAGGCGTTGAAGGACATCATCGAACGCCTGCCCGTGCGGCAGCGGGCCGGGATGCCGCGCTTCAAGAAGAAGGATCTGACCGATCCGACCCTCAACTACACCAAGCGCGGCTTCCGCCTCAAGGACTGCCGTCTGCACTTGGCCGGCGGGATCGTGGTGACCGTGGTGTGGGCGGGACCTGCCCGCCGAGCCGTCGTCGGTGCGTGTGTACCGCGACAGCCTCGGCCACTGGTACGCCTCGTTCGTCGTCCCCGCGCGATCCGAGCCCCTGCCCGAAACAGGCCAGGTGATCGGCATCGACTGGGGTCTGAAAGAGACCGCGACCACCAGCAGCACGCACGACCTTCCCCACGCCGAGCACGGCAGGAAAGCCGCCGCGAAGCTGGCCCGCTACCAGCGGAGGATGGCCCGCCGAAAGCCCCAGCGCGGCCAGGCCGCCTCCAACGGCTACCGGCAAGCCAGACAGCAGGCCGCCAAGCTGCACAAGAAGGTGGCCCGGCAGCGTCAGGACACCGGCCGCAAGTGGGCCAAAGCCGTGGTCCGCGACCATGACGCGCTCGCGGTGGAGGACTTCAAGCCGAAGTTCCTGGCCAGGTCGACCATGGCGCGCAAGGCCGCCGACGCCATCGCCGCCATCAAGGCCGGCGAGATGCACGCCACCGCCCTGCAGCCCGCCGCCCTCGGCGCCACCAGCGCCGTGGAGCAGGCCGACCAGTTCATCAAGACCGGCAAGACGGGCGAGGAAGAGAAGCAGTCCATCGATTAAGAACTGGTCACCGCCGACAACGCCGATCAGTTCGGCGTGTTCGCTAGAAAGTAACCTCCCCGGAGAACCGAGCCCTGGCAGGCGCACAATAGGCTGAATTAATCGTCCCTGTGTGAATAGAAAGTCGGCGGCGACGCCGAGAGGAAGGCGGTGCGCGGTGGCCCCGAACCCGGAAGGGAGGCGCGACACGACCAAGGATCACCTGCGGCTGCTGGCCAGGGTGGCTCGCATGTACCACGAGCAGGAGATGCGCCAGCCCGAGATCGCCGCCGCGCTCAACATCTCCCAGCCCCGTGTGTCCCGCCTGCTCAAGGAGGCGGTCACACGGGGGATGGTGCGCACGGTGGTCACGCTGCCGGAGGGAGTGCACACCGAGCTGGAGGAGGAGCTGCAGCGGCGTTACGGCCTGCGCGACGCCGTGGTCGTGGACGTCGAGGACTTCCAGGACGACGTCATCCCACCGCTCGCCTCGGCCGCGGCCAGCTACCTCGGCGTCACCTTCACCGGTGGCGACGTGATCGGCATCTCCTCCTGGAGTGAAACGCTGCTGGCCACCGTCGAACGCATGCCGCAGAAGAACTCGCAGGTCGCCGACCGCGTCATCCAGCTCGTCGGCGGCGTCGGCAGTCCCGAGGCGCAGGTGCACGCCACCCGGCTGGTGGCCCGCCTGGCCAACCTCACCTACGCCCGGCCCGTCTTCGTGCCCCTTCCCGGCGTGGTCGCGACCACGACGATCCGCGACGCGCTGCTGCAGGACCCCGGCGTGATCGACGTCCAGTCCCAGTGGAACGATCTGACCGTCGTGCTGGTCGGCATCGGCAGCCTGGAACCGTCGCCACTGCTGCTCAGCAGCGGCAACGCCGTCAGCCGGGCCGACCAGGAGGAGCTGCGAGCCCTCGGCGCCGTGGGGGACGTGTGCCTGCACTTCTTCGACGCCGCGGGCAAACCCGTCGACTCGGGCTTCGACCAGCGCGTCATCGGCATCGACGCCCCCACCTTCCGCTCCGTCGGACGCCGGGTGGGTGTGGCGGGCGGCATGCGCAAGCTCTCCGCCATCAAGGCCGCCATCGAAGGCGGCTGGATCAACATCCTCATCACGGACCTGCGGGTGGCTCGCCTCCTCTGCCCCGAGTCCTCCTGACCTGTCGGGGTCAGGCGGCTCCCTCGCGTACCGGGCCGGATTCGTGGCGACTCGTACGGGTCGGCCGGCTCCTCGGTGTAGTGAAAGACTGGGCGAACCTCGAAGTCGAGTCACGGAGAGTCGTACTGTTGCGTCCACGCGTCACCGCGTGCGTTTCGGTGCTGCTGCTGTCCCTCACCGCCTGTGGGGGGCGGGCCCGAGCCTCAGACGGCGCCGTCCTCTCCCGCCACATCGCCGCCGCCGGAGTCCAAGGCACCCGAGACCCAGACCCCCGGGACGAAGGCGCCGACGCCTCGGCCCGCGCTCGCCCGGCCCGGCACCGTGTGCGGCGAGATCCAGCCGCCCGGCGGCGGGCCCATGGCCGCGGTCGCGGTCGCCGCGGATCGCGCCGACTGCGGCGCCGCCCTGCGGACCTTCCGCACCTACTACCGGCGAGACACCCCCAAGCAGGGCAGCGCCGGAGTCGCGACCGTCGGCGGATGGCGCTGCGCCAGCAACTCGGCCGCCCAGGCGAACATCAGCGGCCGGCTCTCCACGTGCCAGAAGGCCGCCGCCAAGATCGTGGCCGACGTCATCCCGTGACGTGCGTCGAGGAGGAACCTCATCGCGGGGGCTACCTCCTTGGTGCGGGCCTGCGGCTGCCGCCGCGCTGAGCGGTCCGCGACCACCGAGGCCGGGTTCTCGACACACATGCCCGTCTTCTAGCCCCGGAGCCGCATGGGATTCCGGCGGGCGCGGGAAGCGTCGCTCCTGGTCCGCGGCGGAGGGGGTCCCCGCCGCGGACCAGGAGGGCTTTCAGAGCTTCAGACCCACCAGCAGCGGGTCGTGGTCGGAGGAGCGGAAGGGGTCGGGCGCGTACAGGTAGGGCGGGTTGAACTCGGTGTTGTAGTCCATGAACCGGCCCTCGTCGGCGTTGACGTGCCAGATCGTGGCGCCGGTCACGAGCTTGCGCGCGCCCTTGTCGGCCAGTACGTGGTCGAGCTCACCGGACAGGCCGTCGAAGACGTAGCTGTAGCGGTCGTCCTTCTTGACGTACTTCTTGCTCAGGCTGGTCAGCCCGCCTTCCTCGAAGGCGTGGATCGGGTCCTCCTCGCCGTAGGCGTTGATGTCGCCGAGGACGAGAGCGTTCTTCAACTGGAGGCTGTCGATCAAGGCCAGCACGGCGTTGGCCTGCTTGACGCGCTTGGCGTTGTAGCAGCTCTGCCCGTCGCCCTGGTCGGCGTCGTCACCGGAGGCCGCCCCGTCGGCGTCGGTGCAGCCCTTGGACTTGAAGTGGTTCACCAGCACCGTGAAGGTCTCGCCGGTCTTTCCGGCCTTGCCGAAGGTCTGCACCAGGGGCGGCCGGTTGAAGATCGGGTCGGACGACGACTGTGCCGGACCGATCGGGGTGACCTTGCCCGGTTGATAGATCAGCGCGGTCTGGATGAGGTCGGTGCCCGGGTTGGGGTGCGTGATCGCCTTGTACGTGCCGGCGCCCGCTTTGGCGTTGAGCGCGTTTACCAGAGTGTTGAGCGCCACGTCGTTGTTGCGCTCGACCTCCATCAGCCCGGCCACGGCGGGGTCGAGCGTCGTGATGTTGGCGACCAGCTTGGCGAGCTGGCGGTCCCGCTCCGCGGCGGTGGTGGCGCCGCGGGACTTGAGCGTGGTGAACCAGTTGAGTGTGTTGAGGCTGGCCACCCGGACGTCGCCGCCGACCTTCGCCGGCTGGGCGGGGCGGGGGTTCTCGGCCTTGAAGACCACCGGCTCGGTCGGCTGGACGCGGTAGGCGTCGAAGCCGTAGGTGAGGACGCCGGTCAGGTCCTTGACCTCGTCGCCGATCCGGACGGTGTTCGAGCCCTCGGTGTGGTAGGGCAGGGTGTCCGGGTTCTGCGTGTTCGAGCCGTCGTCGAGCAGGATGGCGCGCCGCGCGTCCTTCTCGGTGTCCACGTTCTTGCGGTCGGTCGGCTGCCACAGCCGGGCGCCGCCGGCGAGGGTGATCTCGCCGTACCGGCCCAGGTTGTAGATCTCGGAGGCGGCGAGGTCGCCGCCGAAGGTGACGAGCATGCCCTCGTAGCGCTCGAGGGTGATGCCCTTCTTGAGCGGCAGCTTCACCTTGGTCGGCTTGATCGTGCCGGTGCCGCAGACGGTCACCGCGGTGGCAGGCGAGATCTCGGTGAGGCCGTTGTACTCGATCGCCTTGCCGGAGACGAGCACCCGGTCACCGGTCTTGACCGGGGAGGAGGAGAACACGAACAGGCCCTCGGAGGTCGCCGGGTCGGCGTCGGGGGTGGCTGCCTGAATGTAGAAGCCGCCGAACTGACCGGAGCCCTGGAAGGAGCCGGTGACGACGCCCTCGACCCGGACGTTCTGACCGGCGACCGGGCCGGTCTCGCCGCTGCCCTGCACCTGGGAGATCCCGTGGGTGGGCGCGGTGTCGCAGCTCTCAGTGGGCGTGACGGTCGGGGTGGGGGTAGGCGTCACGGTCGGCGTCGCGGTCGGTGTGGGCGTCGGGCTCGCCGTCGG
>NZ_JBFAMX010000226.1:0-15484 GCF_040659615.1 Nonomuraea sp. NPDC049784 | reverse complement strand
TGAGCCGCCTCGGCTACGAGCGCTACGGCGCCCAGGGTGGCGACAGCGGCTCGGTCATCTCCCCCGAGCTCGGCCGCGTCGCCCCCGACCGGGTGGCCGGCGTGCACGTCAACGGCGCGCTCGGCTTCCCGACCTTCGACCCGGCCGAGATGGAGGGCCTCACCGAGACCGAGCAGGCCCGCATGCAGACCTACGCCGACCAGGACCGCTCCGGCTACGCGATCATCCAGGTCACCCGGCCGCAGACCGTCGCCTTCGGCCTGCACGACTCCCCCGCCGCCCAGCTGGCCTGGATCGTGGAGAAGTTCAAGGAGTGGACCGACCCCGCGCACGACCTGCCCGAGGACGCGGTCGACCTTGACCAGATGCTCACCGACGTGACGATCTACTGGCTGACCCGCACCGCCGCCTCGTCCGCCCGGCTCTACAAGGAGGGCTCGGCACAGTGGGGGATGCCGGTCGAGCGCTCGGAGATCCCGCACGGGGTCGCGGTCTTCCCCGGCGACGGCGGGATCCGGCGTGTCGCCGAGCGCGAGCACAACGTGATCCACTGGTCGGAGTTCGACCGGGGCGGTCACTTCGCCGCCATGGAGGCCCCCGACCTGCTGGTCGACGACGTCCGGGCGTTCTTCCGTAAGGTCCGCTGACCACGGGCGGCTCGGGACCGGGCACGGTCCTGAGAGGCGGCCGGCAGACCACCACCGTCCTCGAGCAGGCCGGCCCTGCGGCGGGGTGTTCACGAGTACGGCTGAGCAGCGGTGCGGGCGCTCACGCCGAGCCTGCGGAACGTCACCCGAGACCGGTCGCCGCAGCCGAGCGATCACGTTCCCGCTTGCCAAGCATGAGCCATTTCATCCGCTCATATCATGACTTTCATGGCAAATGACCACCGCCGTACGGAGCTACGTGACTTCCTGCGGTCGCGACGCGCCCGGCTGACTCCAGCCGACGTGGGGATGCCGGAAGCGGGCCGACGCCGCACTCCCGGCCTGCGCCGCGAGGAGGTCGCGGTGCTGGCGGGGGTCGGAGTGTCCTGGTACACCTGGCTTGAGCAGGGCCGCGACATCACCGTCTCCAGCGAGGTGCTTGACGCGATCAGCAGGGCACTGCGGCTGGACGAGGCCGAACGACGGCATCTGTACCTGCTGGCCGGCCTGAACCCCCCGCCAGGCACCGCGGCGGCGGCCGAATCGGTGACGGAAGAACTGCGCCGTGTGATCGACGCCTGGTCGCCTCGTCCGGCCTACATCATGGACAGGCACTGGAACTTCGTGGCCGTCAACGATGCCGCCCGCGCGGTCTTCGGGTACGGCCGGACCGACCACAACTGCCTGGTCGCCTACTTCACCAACGAACGCTTCCGCGCCATGAGCCTGGACTGGGCGCAGCACGCCGCCGACGTGGCGGGCCGGTTCCGCGCGGACGCCGCGCAGTACCCCGACGACCCGGAGTTCGAACGCATCGCTTGCGAACTCGTCGCGGCCAGTCCCGAGTTCACCGACATCTGGGCCCGGCATGACGTCACCGCCGGCAACTCCGCGGTCAAGTCGATCCGCCACCCGGACGCCGGCGACCTCTGCTTCGAAGCCCTGAAGATGCCGCTGAACGACCACCCCGGTCTGCACCTCGTGCTGCACAATCCGCGGCCCGGCACCGGAACCGAGACCAGGCTCGCCAAGCTGGTGGTGCCAGACCCACGATAACCGGAGTCTGGGTATCTTCCCTGGCAGGCGGCACGATCGTGGGCATGAGAGCTATCACGATCCCCGAGTTCGGCGGTGCGGACGTCCTTCTGGCCGCTGAGGTGAAGATTCCCGAGCCCGGTCCCGGCCAGGTTGCCATCGACGTCGCCTACGCGGGTGCCAACTTCGCCGAGATCCTCTACCGGCAGGGCCTTGCGGCGGTGCCGCTCCCCTTCGTCCCCGGCATCGAGGTCTCCGGCCACATCCGCGCCCTCGGCCCCGGCGTGACAGGCCTGCGCGTCGGCCAGCCCGTGGCGGCACTGACCATCGTCGACAGCGGCGGCTACGCCGAGGTGGTCACCACCTCGGCGGAACTGGTCGCCCCGCTCGACGGTTCCGACCTCGGCCTGAACGTCGCCGCGGCGATCCCGTCCAACAGCACTACCGCCTTCCTCGTGCTGGACAGGGTGGCCCGCATCGCCCCAGGGGAAAGCGTTCTGGCGCACGCCGCGGCCGGCGGAGTGGGCAGCCAACTCGGCCAGGCCGCCAGACTGCTCGGCGCGGGCCGCGTGGTCGGCGCGGTCGGCAACACCGCCAAGATCGAGATCGCCAAGAGCTTCGGCTACCAGGAGGTGGTGCTCCGCGATCAGCATCCCTCCGGCTTCGACATCGTGGTCGACATGGTGGGCGGTACGGCACGCCGTACCGGGCTCGATGCCCTGAACCCGATGGGCCGCCTGATCGTCATGGGCAACGCCGGCGGCGCCGACGATGTCGGCATCTCGGCCAACGAGCTGTGGCTCTCCAACAAGACCGTGTCGGGGTTCAACCTGGCCGCCTTCTCCGCCGCCTTCCCCGAGGAGGCAGGCCGAGCGCTGCGCCGAGCCGTCGCCGCCGTAGCGGCAGGCGACCTGCGACTGCGCGTGGAGGAGCTGACGCTGGAGCAGGCCGCCGAGGCGCACCGGCGCATCGAATCCGGCACGACCACGGGCAAGCTCGTCCTCAAGGTCGCCTGATCGCACCTGCGATGGACCTCGTCAGCTCGCGCAGTGGGAAGGCTTGCCCTCCCCACTGCCGGCGCCGACGGTATCCGTGGAGCGAACGCGGAACCGAGCGCTCGCTCAGCGGAATGACACTGACTGTCAGAGGCCGAACAGCGGCCGACAAGCCGCCGTCCCGTCCACCCTCACCTCGGGCCGCTTCTCCTGAATCCACCTCTCCCGGGTAAGCCGTAGGCGGTCGGATACGACGGCCTCGTCGCCGCGGGCGTCAACCGAGATGCCGTCGTACTCATAGCCGAGCTTGCGGGACACGCCCTGAGAGGCATGGTTGTCCTGGAACACCTCGGTGAGTGCGGCACGTGCGTCGAGGTGATCGAAGGCCAGCGTCAGCAGGCCGACCCGAGCCTCGGTTCCGTAGCCCTTGCCCTGGTGTTCGATTCCCAGCCACGCGGATGTCGTGACCTCCCGAACAACCGGGAAGTCGCGCGCTCGAAGCGTGACCACGCCAAGCGGGTCTCCATGACGAAAGACCCCAAGCCCGAGCCGCCACGCTGTCACGCTCCAGCCTCCAAGCTGGCCCCAGTGTGCCTGCAGCACGAACCGGGCCCGATCCTCGGGGCTGCCGTCGGTCCAAGGCGTCAGGAACGGACGCTCGTCCGCGCGGTGCACGCCCCTGCCGGCGAGGTGAGCAAGCTCCGCCAGTTCCTCTTCACGGGGCAGGCGAAGCTCGAGTCGGGGCGTGAAGATGGTGAGGCCGTATAGGGGCCACAGATCAGAAAGCATGGACTCGATCCTGACGATCAAGCCCCCCGCTGGGCTACTGGTTTGCTGAGCCAGCGCTGTCATCGGCATGATCGCGCGACTCGCGGCAGATCCTGATGCCGCTCATTGGCTGGACGGCTCGACCGGAGCGTCGATCGCCGCATCATGCTGACTATCGATGCGTTGCCGGGCGGCCATGCCCGCGGGGCGATGGCGAAAAAACGATTTGACAGCAGAGATATTCTGATCCTCCGTGCTTTCGGCGGACCGTGAGTCGCGAGGGGGCCCTGCCCTCTCAAGACTCAGGAGCCGCAATGCGCCGGGCGCCCGCCCTCTCCTTCCTCCTCGTCACCGTCTTCCTCGACATGCTCGGGCTCGGCCTGATCGTGCCGATCGTGCCGGCCCTGATGACGGCCGTCACCGAGGACGCCACCGCCGCTGTCTTCTGGTCCGGCCTGCTCGGCTCGATCTACGGCCTGCTGCAGTTCGTCGTCTCGCCGCTGCTCGGGCGGCTCTCCGACCGGTACGGCCGACGGCCCGTCCTGCTCGCGTCGCTGACCTGCCTCGGCGTCGACTGGCTGGCCCATGCGGTTTCGCCCAGCCCTTGGACCCTCTTGGTGTTCCACGCCCTCGCCGGCGCGTGCGCGGGAACGAACACCGTGGTCAACGCATACATCGCTGACGTCACAGAACCCAAGTCGCGGGCACGCGCGTACGGGCTGATCGGCTCCGCGTTCGGGCTCGGCTTCGTCGCCGGCCCGACCATCGGCGGCCTGCTCGGCGCCATCGACGTACGCCTGCCGTTCTTCGCCGCAGCCGCGCTGTCCTTCGCCAACGTCGCGTACGGCTGGTTCGTCCTGCCCGAGTCGCGTCCCGGCGACCGGACGACCCCGCTGACCCTGCGGATGGCGAACCCGGTCGCCGCCATCGCCGTCGTCCTGCGTCGGCCGGTGCTCGGGCGGCTCGCGTACGCCCGCTTCTACGCCGACGTCGCCCGCATGACCCACCAGTCGATCTGGACGTTCTTCCTCACGTACCGGTTCTCCTGGAGCACCGCGCACGTCGGCGTCGTGATGGCAGCTGTCGCGCTCGCCGGCGCGCTCTTTCAGGCGCGGGCCGTCGGCCCGATCGTCCGACGGCTCGGCGACAAGCCCGCCGCGGTGGCCGGCAGCCTACTCGGCGTCGCTGCGCTGACAGGTACGGCGTTCGTGTCCGTACCGTGGATGCTTTACGTCCTGCAGGCGGTCGGCGTGCTCGGCTCGGTCGGCGGTGCGGCCACACAATCGTGGATCTCCCGCAACGTCCGGGCCGACGAGCAAGGGACCGTGCATGGCGCGCTGACTGGGATCGGCGCCGTTGCGGAGACCGTGGTGCCGGTTTCGGCCGGCACGGCGTTCGGGTGGTCGCTGGCGTACGCATCACCGGGTTTGGTCTTCGTCGGTGCGGCCGCTTTCACGGCTTTGTCGGCGCTCCTGCTGGCCGCAACGCCCGATGTCCGGACAGCACCGTTCAGATAAAGCCGATGCGGTCGTCTCGGCATGCACAGGAATCCGACGGTTTCCTGCGCGCCCGGACGACCGCAACTCGTACCACTCACCGCATCCTCTTCTCGGCAGGAGAAGACGACAGTGCGTGCCTCGATAAGCAAGTGGCATAGTCACTCATGAACCACAAAGGCCGCTTCCCCGCGCCGGAAGCGGCCTTTGACCTGAGTGGAGATGAGGGATTCGAACCCCTGGCCCCTTCGATGCGAAGCCAGTTAGCCATGAGCGCCGTCAGGGCGAATATGGCCAGTGACCTGTACAGAAGGTCTCTGAGAGTCCGTGAACGTCCGAACCCGTACACGTCGATCGTCACTCAGTTTGTCACTCAGAGAGGATCACAACTCCCCAGGCTGCCGCGTCTCGATGCGGGCAACGGCGAAAACGAAGATCTGGCCAGCGGCGCGGATCGCGACCTGTGGCCGTTCCACTCCAGCGGCTACGTGTCCCCCGGAGGCGATTTCGTCGAGATTCGTGCACTGCGCGGTTACGGCACCGCGGCGCTGTCATGATCTCGGTGGCACCTCACCGATGGGATCCGCGATGTCTACTCGCTCACTCGTGCTGCTGGCCGCCTCGCTCTGTGCGGGCGGCCTCGCAGCTCTCGTGTACTACTTCAACGACTCCGACCTGGTGCTCTTGAGAGAACATCTGAACCATCCGTTCGCACTCGGTGTGCTGGCCTGCCTCCTTATGGCGTGGGCCGCCACCGGGCTGCGATGGAAGTGGCTACGCGTCGTGATCATCGCCCTTGCCGGGCTCGGCGCGAGTGCCGCGCTGCTCGGGGGGTTGGTCACCCTTGCGTTCACCGCTACCGAGGAAGCCGGCTTCGTCGACGGACCGGCCCCGTACAGGATCCGGCTTCAGCGGTCGACAGCAGGACTCGGGCCGGACACGGTGATGTGGCTCAGCATCCGCAAGGACGAAGGGTTCCTCAGCAGAGAGTGGCATCTCGGCTGCTTCAACGACGACGACCCCGATGACGCCTTCGACTCGGTCAAGTGGACAGGGCCGAGTTCGGTCGAGATCCGGGTGACCGACGGGCGAACGTTCCCCGTAGCCCTGGACCCCACCTCGGGCCGACCCCAGACCACCGCCGCCCTCAATTGTTGACAGCGGCCTACAAGCGACCAAACTGGGAGGCTGTCGGCCGAGCACGAAGAGCCCTGGGCCACGGAGTCGCTTTATGAGCGAGTTTCCACAGGTCAAGACCGTAGGGGTTGGTTTATGGGCTGTGACGCGCGATTTCAGACGGGAAACGATCTACCCGAAGCATGGATCGGCTCCTCATGTTGTACGCCCGAGTTGGTGAATGCGCCGCACCCGTCCGTCGTCGGCAACCTCGCCGACAAGGATCCACTCGATCACCGTATGGCCGAGCTTGCGATGGTCTGCGACCAGGCGACAGTGTGCAGCGAACCGGTGGCCGTCGACGAGGAGGTCATCGATCTGCATCTCGACGGCGATGACGTTCTTGCGGGCCGGGGCCGCATGTCTGATCAGCTGGTCGCGGGAGAGTTCTGTCCCGTCGGTCACCCAGATCGCGTCCTCGGTGAAGGTGCGATCCCCGATCCGGGCGGGATCCTCGTCGGACAGGGACATGTCGTGGATGTAGTCCTTCAGAAGGCGCCGTGCCGCCAGTTCCGTTATCTCTGACATTCCTGTCATACTTCAGAAGTCCATTAGGCTTGTCAACCATGTCAGAGATAAGGCGTCGCCGTCAGCGGGTGGAAGTCGCACGCAACCGTGCCGCTCTGGTGTCGGCGGCGATTCAGGTGCTTGCCGAGCACCCCGAGGCAAGCATGTCCGACATCGCATCCGCGGCCGGCGTGACGCGGCAGACCGCTTACGTGCACTTCGGCACCCGCGAAGCACTGCTCGTGGCAGTCCGCGACGAGCTCAGCAACCGGGCGTTCGCCGCGCTGGATGCCGCGGACCTCGAGGCCGGCCGCGCCACCGAAGCCCTTGAGCGGTTCCTCGCCGCAGTCACAACACTGTTGGCCGAGCAGGCGGCATTCGACCATTCAGACAGCGACTCGGAGGCAGACGCCGCACGCCACCTACCCATCGGGCAGCGCTTGGAGGCATTGATCCGCCGCGGACGCGCCAGCGGCGAATTCACGACCGAGCTGGAGACGAGTTGGCTGGTCACCGCGACGATCGCGCTCGGACATGCCGCCGACCATCAGATCCGCAGAGGTCACCTGGATACGCAAGCCGCGGCAGGACAGTTCCGGACCTCGGTGATGCGCTTGTGCATCGCGGGTCCATAGACATGGGCCTCACGGCGCCGACAATCTCCCGCCGGCGCCGGCGGTATCCGTGGGGCGAACGCCACACACGGTACTCCGGGGACCGAGCACTCAGCGGCATGAGAGTGCATCGGTGGAATCGGGGCGTGCGGACGACGGCACGCCGTTGTCTCGGTCGTTGGCGCCTCGGGTGATGGACGCCGCCCGCCAGTCCCCAGCGGCGGGCCGCACCGCATCGAGTCAGTCCTCGTCGGCCAGCTGCCACAGGTGCAGGGCCGTCCGGTCCTTGGAAACCGTGTACCAGGCGCCCTGCCCTGCCGATCGGGGGGATCCCGAGACAGGGAACGGGTAGGCGATCCGACTGCGCAGGGCCATCGTGTGTGGGTCGACAAGCCAATGGCGGGGGACCTCCGCGTCGTACTCGGTGCCGACCACGGCGGTGTCGTCGTACGGGAACGCCGCTTCATAGTCCCAACAAATGCGGTCGTCGTCCTCACTTGAGGGAGGGGGCACGGCTTCCTCGGCGTTCAGACGCCGCAGTTCCACGCCATCCTCCGCCCGGTGCAGGTAGAGGGCCCACTGCCCCGGATCCGTGGTCAGGAAGTGCTCCCCGGACGGGCTCACGGCGAGGAAGACCTCCTCGACGAACCGCTGGACAGTGAGCTTCGTGCCATCCCAGTGTCCCCACAGCACGGGCGAGTCCTCCTCGCCCTCGCCGACAGTCAGCCCCATGTACGCCGAGTTCGGATGGGGGAAGTGGACAGAGCCCGATCCCACAGTCATCGTCTCGGCCCGGGCCAGCAGCGTGCCGTCGGCGGGGTCGAGGATCAGCCACTCCTCTTTGACGTCGCCCCCCGCGTAGTTGCGGATGTGGGCCCAGAGGAGCTTGCCATCCGAGGAGAAGGCCGCCGAGCCGCTGTCCGCGTGGCCGTGGTAGTAGTCGTCGGCGTACTCGGAAAACGAGGCATGGGCCTCGGTGCACACGGCGGCGGACCAACAGCCGTGCCGGATCTCCCACCGTACGGCGCCGGTCGAATCCACGGCTCGCAACGCATGCACGCCGGCGAACACGGCGACATCACCCGTGGGCGAGACCGCCACCGAGCCGTACCGGCGAGGCCAGGGCGCGGGGAGGCGGCCCTCCGGCTTCTCCGCGCCCAGGTCGCGGACGGCCAGCTCGGTGTCCCCGCGCTGCACGAGTAGCCTGCGCCCGGGCCAGTGCAGCACCTGGGGAGGGTCTGCGGACGCCGGGTTCAGCGGTGCGGTCACAGTGGCGACAAGACGAGCGACGGTCACGGAGTCCTCCTGCGCGGTGGGGCGCGAAACAGGGAGCGTCCACCATACGGGGAACACCAGGGGCATCGGGACGCGACCGGGGGTCATGCAGGACCTCCGCCCCGGCGCCGATGGCCGCGGCGAAGAAGGCATCGACGAACTGGCGGTCGGTTGCCGCGAAAGCGATGTGCGACTCGCGGAAACCGTCGCCGGTCGACTGCTGGCCGATCCAGAACGTGGGGCGGTCAACGCCGTATCCGATGACTGGACCGAATTCCATGATCCGTCGGCCGCCGAGCGGCGCCAGAGCAGCGTCGTAGAAGGCCACGCTCTTGACGAGATCTCCGCACTGAATCCACAAGTGATCAAGCATGGCGGCAGGTTAGCTGTAGGCGGCGTCGCTCCCGAGGTGGAAGCTCGCTGGCTTCACGGGCTCGCGCTCCTAGGCATCCGGCGACCGCCAAGCGGCACGTCGACCAGGCCGATTAGTCGTCGCGGCTCGCGCGGGTGAGCCGATGAGCGAGCGCTCGGATGTGGTGTTTGAGTTCGGGTGGATCGAGGACCTCGAAGTCGATGCCCTTGAGCACGACGTAGAGGGCGATTTTGTCGAGGGATTCGCCGCCGGCGTGGAAGAGGCAACTGTCGGCGTCGCGGTGTTCGAGACGGCCCGCAGTGGGTGACGTGTGTTCGGCGACGATGTCGAGCGGTGCGTGGAACAGGATGGTCGCCCGGTACCGGTATGGGGAAGCGGTAAGGGCGTTGGAGACGTAGGTGTGTGCCCCCTCGGCGGGTTCGGGCCGGGGAGTGAAGCGCGGCCCGGGTTCCGGGGTCCGGTCCATGCGGTCCAAGCGGAAGGTGCGCCAGTCGTCGCGGTCGAGGTCGAAGGCGAGCAGGTACCAGCGCCGGCCGGTGTGGATGAGCCGGTACGGCTCGACGCGGCGGGTGCGTTGCTGGTAGCCGAAGCGGATGCCTTCGTGGGCGCGGCAGGCGGCGGCCAGGGCGGTGAGCAGGTCGGGGTCCACGGTGGGGCCGGGGCCGGTCAGCGGCAGGATGGCCGACTGCATCGCGCCCACGCGGTGGCGCAGCCGGGAGGGCAGGACCTGTTCGAGCTTGGCGAGAGCACGCAGCGAGGTCTCCTCGATCCCGGTGACCGTGCCCGTGGCGGCGGCGCGCAGGCCGATGGCCACGGCGACAGCTTCGTCGTCGTCGAGCAGCAGCGGCGGCAGGGCAGCCCCGACCCCGAGCCGGTACCCGCCGGTGGTGCCGGTGGCGGACTCGACGGGGTAGCCGAGGTCGCGGAGCCGGTCGACGTCGCGGCGGACGGTGCGGGTGGTGACGCCGAGGCGCTCAGCCAGTTCGGCGCCGGGCCAGTCGCGGCGGGATTGGAGCAGGGACAGCAGCCGCAACAGCCGTGCCGAGGTTTCCAGCATCCGCGCACACTCCCTTCAGCTTGAGGACCGGTCTTGTCCTCAACGGTTTCTAGTGTGGCTCGTACCGGGTCGCCCGGGAACCCCTCGAAGCCAAGGAGAACGTCATGATCCTCGTCACCGGCGCCACTGGAAACGTCGGCCGCCACGTGCTCGACCTGCTGGTCGCTGGCGGCCACGCCGTGCGTGCCCTGAGCCGGTCTCCGCTGGAGGCGGTGTGGCCGACCGAGGTCGATGTCGTCGCCGGCGACCTGGCCGCCCCCGCGTCGCTGGACGCGGCCCTGGCCGGCGTGGAGTCGGTGTTCCTGTTCGCCGTCCCGAGCAGCGGGCCCGCGTTCGTCGCCGCTGCCCAGCAGGCCGGCGTGCGTCGGGTCGTGCTGCTGTCCTCCGGCGCGGTCGACGACGAAGCGGAGGTCCAGGACGGGCCGATCGCCACCTACCACGCCGAGATTGAGCAAGCCCTGCGCGGCTCCGGCCTGGCGTGGACGTTCCTGCGCCCGGACGTGTTCGCCGCCAACAGCCTGATGTGGGCCGGGCAGACCAGGTCCGGCGAGGTGATCCGCGGTGCCTACGCCGAGGCGGCATCCGCGCCGGTGCACGAGGCTGACATCGCTGCGGTCGCCGTGGTCGCCCTCACCGAGGACGGGCATGCCGGCCAGGTCTACCGGCTGACCGGGCCGCAATCGCTCAGCCATGCCGACCAGGCCGCCATCCTCGGCCGCGTGCTCGGCCGGCCCATCCGCTACGCCGAACTACCCGCCGAGACCGTGCGTCAGGCGATGAGCGCCCACGTGCCGGGCCCCATCCTGGACAACATCTTCACAACCTGGGCCGCCTCCGTCGGCCGCACCGCACCCACCACCACCGACATCGAGAAGGTCACCGGTCGTCCCGCGCGGAGCTACCACGACTGGGTCCTCGACCACGCCGCCGCGTTCTAGTCCCCAACCACCGTCCCGCGTCGAGGAGCAACCGAGAGATGACCCGCGTCTACCTGGAAGAGGGCCGAACGAAAATCGTCGCCTGCGCGCTGGACTGGCCCGGCTGGGCGCGCATCGGCACCACCGAGGACCGCGCCGTGGCCGCGCTGACGACTTACGCCGACCGGTACCGGCTCATAGCCGCCAGTGCCGGGCTGTCCTTCGACCCCGGCCCGATCGAGATCGTCGAGACGGTGACCGGCGTCAACACCACCGACTGGGGCGCGCCCGGCGTACCCGTCGCCGAGGACAGCCAGCCCTACGGCGCCGCGGCAGCGGAGCGTACCGCCACGATTCTGCAGACCGCATGGCGGGCCCTCGACGACCTCGCCAGGTCCGCCCCGGAGACTCTCCGCAAAGGGCCCCGCGGCGGCGGACGCGACCGCGACGAGATTGTCGCCCACGCCGTCGACACCGAACGCGCCTATGCCCGCAAAATCGGCATCCGGCACCGGCCGTTCGCGGCCCACGACCGGACCGCCCTGACCGCACTGCGCACCGCGATCCTCGACGTCCTGGGCAACCCAGCCGATGGCGCACCGCTCACCCGCGACGGATGGCCACCGGCCTACGCCGCCCGCCGGTTCGCCTGGCACGTCCTCGACCATGTCTGGGAGATCGAGGACAAGTCCTAACCGCCAACAAGCTCCCTGGCCGAGCCCACCACCGTCCACCATGGACGATGGCGGGCTCGTTGCCTTGTACGGGCGCGCCCGCCGCCAAGATTTCCGAAGCATTGTCCCAGCGTTGCGGACAGAACCTGTCCGCAACGGTCGCTAACGTCGGGTCCATGACAGCGATCAACGAGTTCCACATCGACATTCCTCAGACCGACCTCGACGACCTGCGCCAGCGCCTCGCCCACACCCGGTGGGGGGCACAACTGCCGGGTGCCGAGTGGGAGCGGGGCGTGCCGGTCGGTTACCTCAAGGAGCTGACTGAATACTGGGCCGCCAAGTACGACTGGCGCGTACACGAGGCCGAGCTCAACACCTACCCGCAGTACGTCACCGACATCGACGGACAGCGACTGCATTTCGTACACGTAAAATCCGCCGAACCTGACGCGCTGCCGCTGGTGCTCGTGCACGGATGGCCGGGCTCGATCGTGGAATTCCTCGACGTGATCGGCCCGCTGAGCGACCCGCGGGCGCATGGCGGCGACCCGGCCGACGCGTTCGACCTGGTAATCCCGTCACTGCCCGGGTTCGGGTTCTCCGGGCCGCTGTCCAGGCCGGGCTGGGACAGCCGGCGGATCGCGTCCGCGTTCGCCGAGCTGATGCACTGCCTCGGCTACCACCGGTACGGCGCGCAGGGTGGCGACTTCGGCGCGTTCGTCGCGCCCGACCTCGGCCGGGTCGACCCGCAGCACGTCGTCGGCGTGCACGTCAACGCCGCCACCATGGGCTTCATCCCGTTCGGCGAGCTCAGCGAGGTCGAACTGGCCGCCCTCACCGACGCCGAGCGGGCCCGCGTGGCGCGGATGCGGGCGTTCCTCGGCGAAGGCAACGGATACTTCCAGATCCAGTCGACCCGTCCGCAGACTCTCGCACACGCACTGGTCGACTCGCCAGTCGGGCAACTGGCCTGGATCGTCGAGAAGTTCAAGGAATGGACCCACGGCGACCTGCCCGAGCAATCGGTCGACCGGGACCGGATACTCACCAACGTCATGCTGTACTGGCTGACCGGCACTGCTGGCTCCGCCGCGAACCTCTACTACGAGAGCATGCACACCCGCAACTGGCCCACCCCCAGCGAAATGCCCACCGGCGTCGCGGTGTTCGTCGAGGACATCGCCATCCGCCACTATGCCGTACGCGGCAACACCATCGTGCACTGGTCAGAGTT
Source organism: Nonomuraea sp. NPDC049784 (assembly GCF_040659615.1). NCBI lineage: Bacteria > Bacillati > Actinomycetota > Actinomycetes > Streptosporangiales > Streptosporangiaceae > Nonomuraea > Nonomuraea sp. NPDC049784. The sequence goes on along the minus strand of NZ_JBFAMX010000226.1, from coordinate 2,713 downwards.
CGACCGAGGCGGACACTTCGCCGCCATGGAAGCACCCGACCTGCTCGTCCAGGACATGCGCACCTTCTTCCGCCCTTTCCGCTGACCCCGCCGCGGAATCGGCCATAAAGGTCCTGCTCAAGCGCGGCGATCCGATCACCTTCCAAGCCATCCAGCGCGAAGCGGGCGTGTCGCACTCCTTCTCTACACCCACCCGATCCTGCGCGACCGCATCCAACGCCTGCGGCAGCAGAACCGGCCGGCATCCCCGCCCAACCCTGTTCCAGAAAGCGAGAGCAACCTCGTCCTGACCCTCAGCAACGAGATGACCCGATTGAAGAAGCAACACCGCGAAGAGATCAAGGAACTTCGCGCGGCCCTGGAACAGGCTCACGGAGAAAACCTCGAGCTCCGCCGCGAGCTCCGCCGCGAGCTCCGCAGACGAGGCCAGGGCTAACAAGTCGGCCGCTCAGCGACCGCAGGCCCGAAACCCTCACAATCGAGCCGCCCGACCACGCCAGAGACCTCACCGACCAGCGGCCCAGCGAGCCACCCACCCCGAACGGGACATCCCCACCACGGACTTAAGCCACAAATCGCTACAGCAAGACCCAGCACTCCGTCAGCCGAGGGCTTCGCCATGCCCACCGGCTCGTCCACCGCGCTCCAACAGCCGCGAGACAGCACCCGAGCCCTTCACCGCGCCCGATCCGTGGGCCCCAACCCCGGCAGAACCAGGCTCGGAAACCCCTGAAATGTCCTGTGCCAGCGAAAGCTGAGCGAGTGCCATCCAAGTTTGAGTGGCCTGGGACACTCACTCACGGTGTGCTGTGCATTGACTGTCAGAAGGTTGGTCCAGACAACCCCAGACGCATTCACGGGGCTCTCCAGCCATTGGTAGTACCAGGCGCGGAAACCGGAGCCCACCGGGGTTCGCCGGCGAAGGGAGTGCCGCCACGGGCTGAGTACGCGTGCCGGTCAGCCGCGCAGGCTCAGGTGGCGTTCGGCCAGGATGCCGGCCAGGGTGGCGGCGATCTGCTGGACGACGGCGGCGGTGGGGTGGCGGGCGAGGTCCGCGTGGGGCCAGGCCTGCTGGTCCTCGGCCAACTCCCGCAGGACCGCCGAGCGCGCACGTCCTCCGACCATGACAAAACGCTCCTTTCGGTGAATGTCGTCGCGCTCTGTAACGGCAGGTTGTCCTGCCACTATGAGTGGGATGTGACCCTCGACGCGGAAACCTCGGCCATGATCATCGGCTACCGGCCGCAGAAAGCTCCGCCGGAGTGGGACCACATCTGCGGGCATGTGCGCATGCTGGTCGCCGACCGCTCCCCCTACCAGGTGGAACGGCTGCTCACCGCGACCACCCGCCTGGCCGTGTGGTGTCACCGCTCCGGCCTGCCGGATGACCTGTCCGGCGGATCATGTGACCGCCGGGGTTTCGGGTCGTTGGTATGAGCATGGGGCGGGGAGATTTGACGAATGAGGAGTGGGCCCGGCTGAAGGCGCATCTGCCGACGTCCGGGCAGCGCGGCGGCCGTTGGGCCAGCCACCGCAGGGTCATCAACGGGATCCTGTACCGGCTGCGCACTGGGGTGCCATGGCGGGATCTACCTGCGCGTTTCGGTCCATGGAAGACGGTGTACGAACGGCACAGACGCTGGTCGGCGGACGGCACCTGGGACAGGATCTTCGCGGCCGTCCTGGCCGACGCCGACGCGGCAGGCCGGATCGACTGGTCGATGGTGAGCGTCGATTCGACCTCCTTCCGGGCCCATCAGCACGCCGCCGGGGCTCGTAGGAAACCGCCAAGAGTGCCGGGAAAAGACGCACGCCCCGGCAGCACCGCCCCGACGAGGGACTCGGACGCTCCCGGGGCGGCCTGACCTGCAAGATCCACCTCGCTGGTGAGGGTGGACGTCGCCCCCTGGCCCTGCTGATCACTCCGGGCCAGTGGGGCGACGCTCCGCAGCTCATCCCGGTCATGGAACGCATCCGCGTCGGCCGCCTCGGCGGCGGACACCCGCGCACGCGGCCCGACCATCTCGGCGGCGACAAGGCGTACTCCTCCCGTCGCAACCGCCGCTACCTGCGACGACGCCAGATCAAGCACACCATCCCCGAGCCGAAGAACCAGCGGGCCAACCGCCAACGAAAGGGCAGCAAGGGCGGCCAACCCGCAGGCTTCGACAAGACGATCTACAAGCGAAGGAACGAAGTCGAGCGAACGATCAACGCGTTGAAGAACTCCCGGGTCGTAGCCACGAGGTTCGACAAGCGCGGCTACATCTTCCACGGCACCGTCACCGTCGCCTCGACCCGACTCTGGCTCCGCCCATGATCTCCGCCGGATCTAGTCGCCGGTCGTGCCGTCGAGCATCTCGCGCAGGATGTCCAGGTGGCCGTTGTGACGGGCTGTCTCCTCGGTGAGGTGAAGGAGGATCCAGCGCAGGTCGACATGGCGACCGTCGCGGACAGCTCGCTTGGCCTCGGTGTCCAGGCTGTTCCCGGCAACCAGTTCGCGGTAGCGGGCGCTCTGTTCAGCGTATTCGTCGAGCAACTGAGTGAGCGGGAAGTCGACGGCGATACGCATCTCGCGGTCGGGGTCCTCCTCGGTCCAGGGGCCCCGGTCTTCCTCACCGAGGAAGACCACCTGGAACCAGTAGTACTCGACCCACCGGAGGTGGTTGATCACTCCGCTCATGGTCATCAGCGGTGAGCCCGGCAGGAGCGC
>NZ_JBFAMX010000225.1:0-15519 GCF_040659615.1 Nonomuraea sp. NPDC049784 | reverse complement strand
GGAGCTCGGTGTGCAGGCCGAGCCGGGCGGGCAGGTGGATCAGTCGGGCAGGTCGCCGACACCCGCCGGCGCCACCCGGCCGATCTTCGGGAAGGGGACACGATGGCCCTGCTCAAGCAGACGGACCGGAACGGCACGTAGATCCCCTACGTCTTGGCGGACATCACCCGGTACGAAGCGCGGGTCGCGCGCGTCCTCGGGGAGGTCGGCGAGATCCGCACCGCCGTGCACGCGATGCGAGAGGAGGGCGGCGCGTTCCTGGAGGAGGTCGCTGCCTTCCTCGACCGTGAGGCCCTGCTGCTCGACCGCGCCAACGAGGCGGACGGTGCGATCGAGCTGGCTTGGCAGGCCTACACCCGGGAGCGGCGTAACTACGTCCCCACCAGTGTGCGCAGCGCCCTGCTCATCGCCCGTGCCTTCGCCAGCAACCACCCCGGCGATGTCGGGCCTGGCTGGCCGAGTCTATCTGCGGCACTCCAGCGACAAGCAGACCGACGCCCGCCAGCCGCAGGACCTCACCGCTCTGCTGGCCGCAGGCGCCCCGTCGCGGCCCCGCTTGCACTCCATCGCACCGCGCTGGAGCAGAGCGCTACCCTCGCCGATGCCGGCCCCGCCGAGCGCAAGGCGCACCGCGTGTAAGCCGCCCGCGTCACAGCCGTCCAGGCCACCCGACTGCATGGGTCTTGACTTGCGGAAACCCTTCGGCGAGACGCATTCGAACGGAAAGTCACGGCAAGCCGCTCGACTCTGCTCTGCTCTGCTCTGCTAACGGGAATTTTTCGATCGGATGATCAGGCCCCGCCACCTGGAACCGCAACCGCGCCGCGATCGCCTCCTGGCTCACCTGGTGCCAGACCCGCAAGCACTGGCCCGCACCCTCGATCGCCACCGATGCCGAACGCCGCCGCGCGAGCACCGACGAGACCCGCGCGGTGGCCAAGACGGCCCTGCACCGGCTGCTGTCGCGGCGCGACATCCCGCTACGGGAGAAAGCCCTGTGGCGGATGCTCTAAGAAACCGCGGCCAGAGCCTCGCGGATCCTCGCGCTCAACGTCGAAGACCTGGACCTGGAAGGTCAGCGCGCTCCGATCCGGTCCAAGGGTGGCGCCGTCGAATGGGTGTACTGGGACACCGGCATCGCCTACCTGCTGCCCCGCTTGCTGCGACTGCCGGACGGCACCGCCCGCATCCGTGGCCAGCTGTTCCTGTCGATGCGCCGGCCGGTGCCTGCCCGCCGCTCCGCTGGCGACATCTGCCCGCACACCGGCCGTGCCCGGCTCGGCTATGACCGTGGCCGCGTCCTGCTCGACCAATACACCGGGCTCGACCTGCACCAGCTCCGGCACAGCGCTGCCACCCACCTGGGCGAGGCCGATGTTCCCTTGCAGCTCATCATGGGCAAGACTCGGCACAAGAATCCCCGTACCGCCCTGCGCTATGTCAAACCCGGCCCTGAGGCCATCACCGCGGTCACCGCCCATCTCGGCCTTCCACGCGAGGCTCGCGGGTCCAAGCGCGTACGACGTCAGCGAGGGACACACCCCCATGTTCATCCGCGGGTGTCACGTAGTGGCATGGCGTCTTTAGCTGGTGGACCGGTCTGTGGTGCCCTGTTCTGCGGCTGGGCCCCCATGAGCGGTAGACGCAGTACGAACCGTGTTCCCTTTGGGCAGTCCTCGATGGTGAGGGAGCCGCCGTGGGCGTTGGAGGTCTCGCGGGAGATGGCCAGACCGAGTCCGCTGCCGCCAGGGTCAAGGCGCCGGCCCTCCCGTAGACGGACGAAGGTCTCGAAGACGCGCTCGCGGTCCTCGGGCGCGATCCCTGCTCCATCGTCCTGTACGGTCACCACGGCCTGGTCGTCGACGTGTTCCACGGTGACATCGACGCGGGAGTGGGCGTGCCGTCTGGCGTTGGTCAAGAGGTTGTTGACGACGCTGGCCAGTTGCACCTGAGTACCCCGGACCGTCGGGTGGCATGTCGCATGCAGCCGTATCGGGGTGCCACCCGAGAAGATCGCAATCTCCTCCCGCACCAGGGCAGCAAGATCGAGCGGCTGGTAGGCGGACGGGCGGGCGTCCTTGACGCGGGTGTAGGCGAGCAACTCGTCGATGAGCGCTTGGAGGCGCTCGGTGGTGTGCAGGGCCCTCTGCATGGTCGTACGTGCATCCGACTGGTCGGGGTAGGTGAGCGCCTCCTCCATCTGGACGTGCAGGGCGGCGACGGGAGATCGGAGCTCATGGGAAGCCATGCAGGCGAAGCGGCGCTGAGCAGTCACCGCTTGCTGCAGACGCTCGAGATAGGTGTTGGAGGTGTGGGCGAGTTGCGCGATCTCGTCATCGCCCGGCGGTGTGGGAACCCGCAGACTGAGGTCGCCTGCTGTGGCCTCACGCATCCTGCTGGTGATGGCCCGCACGGGGCGCAGGGTTCGACCCACGACCACCCAGGTGGCCCAGGCGGCCATCGTGGAGGCGATCAGGACCGCCGCCCCGATGCCGACCTCCAAATAGTGCATGGTCAGGCCGGGAGGTCGCACCTTGCCGGCATAGATGTAGTGCGGTTCACCGTTCCAGAACAGGCGGGCCACTCCTTCTTCGAGCCGCAGGGCTGTTACCGACATGCATTTGTCCTCCCGCAGGCACGCCGTGATGTCCTGCACGCGGTCGTCGGGGGGAGGCCGGAGCGTGGTCAGCGGGGGCTTTCCCGCCGCAGCGGCGCTGGCCGCCACCACTTGCCCCGCGGAGTCGACGAGTTGGAGGTAGTCGGCGCGAGGGGTTGGATTGGGTGGTGGTATGTGTCCAGGCCGCATTTCCGCGGCCCAGTCGACGATGGCCAGACGCGTGTCCCGGACGATGTCCGCCGTGACCCTGCTGCGGATCCCGAGGTCGACAAGAGCACCGACCACCGCAAGGACGATCAGAAACAGTACCCCCACGGTGAGCGTGTAGCGCCACTGGATGGAGCGCGGGCGCAACCGAGGCGGCCAGCTGATCTTCAACTCCACGTTCCCCCTTTTCCTTTGATGAGTTGTCGATATGGGTGCGAACATCGCGGCCTCGTTATGCCAGACAGGCGCTGCCCGGCTCGCGTTGCTGTTGATCCCGGTCATCGTCGAGGTTCACCCTTTCGGCTGAGGCGTTCGGGCGCCTGTATGGGCCGGAGACACGGCTCGTGCCGCCGGAGACAATGGCTGGTGCTGACGCCGCCTGCCGGCGACCTCTTGACAGCACAACCCCGGCGCCCATTTGCCACTCTCCGTCCTCGACGCGCCGCCAGACAGCTGACACGCAAGAACCGGCTTCGTGCCCTTGGTGGCGTGTTTACGGAAGCAAGCGGTGGCTGTTGTCCACAATGAGATGAAGAACGGACTGCTGGTACATTCGATGCTGATGCGATGCGGCTTACCGGCCGACGGCTGGGCCACACGGGACTGCATACGGCTCGAATGCAGGATGCGGCTGCCTTCTCACCCATGGTGTCCATATAAGCCCATAGCTCCATCTCGGGGTGTCTCACCTTGAGACACCGTCCGCCGGATGTGATGTCCCGGATGTTGATGTCTACGTCCCTGACCTGCGCCGAGCTGGCCGCCGCCTGCGACAAGCAGCGGGCCCAGGGGGCGAACAGCAGGCCGAACGCCGCGCCGGCGTCACATGTGTCAGCGCGGATCGTGTCGATGTCGCTGATCGCTGGATGTTGATGATCCCCGGGCGGATCCCCATTGTGTTGCCCCTCACGGCCTTCGGGGTGGGCTCGCGGTGGGCTGGCTGCGGGAGCGCAAGGTGCTGCTGCCGGGGGTGACGGCCCTGGCCAGGCTGGTGCCGCAGGTGCAGGGGAAGGCCACCCTCCGGTTGTGGAGCGTGCTGGAATGCCTGTTGACGCCTGGACAGCGGCATGTGCCGGACCGGCTGCCGGAGGTGCCGCCGGGGCCGCAGGTGTCGGGCCTGGAGGCTGGCGCAAGGGCACGGTGCCGCGCGGCAGCGGCCCGGCGGTGGTCAAGGCGCTCTAGCAGGTCTCCGAGATCACGGCGCGTGGCGACCTCACCGATGAGGAATGGTCCGTGATCGAGCCTCGCTCACCGGCCGCCGGGTGAGCGAGGCCCAATCCCGGACCTGCGACAACAGTTCAAACGTGGTGATGTGGCGGTTTCGTACCGGCAGTGCGTGGCGGCATCTGCCCGCGGAGTGCGGGTCAGGCGTTCGCCGGGTGCGCGGCGAGCAGGTCATCGAGGCCGACGCGGGTGAGGAACTCGCGACGGACGCGATCGGCGACCTTCGAGACCTCTTCGGAGCCGTCGTCGGCCGGGTCGATGTGCACCCGGTACGGGCGCTGCCCGGCGGGAAGGGCGACGATGCGGGCGATCTCGGCCGAGACAAGGGACGCGTCCGCGCCCTCGGGGGCCAGCGCGGCAAGCTTGCCGGCCACCTGATCCATCAGGCCGGGATACTTCGTCTCGTACTCCGCCTCGACCGCGGCGTCGGCCGGGTGGCCGGAGTGGGCGAAGTGGTTGGTGCCGCTGGTGAACGAGCCGGGGACCACGATCGAGGTTTCCACTCCCCAGCGGGCGAGTTCGGCGGCGTAGCTCACGGCGAGGGAGTCCATGCCGGCCTTGGCGGCGAAGTAAGGCGCCAGGTACGGCGGGGTTCCCCCCTTGACGCTGGAGCTGGACACCCAGATCACCAGGCCCGTGCCTGCCGCGCGCATGTGTGGCAGGGCCGCACGGTTGACGCGCTGAGTGGAGAGCACGTTCACCTCGTACAGTTCGGCGAGCTGTTCCGGGGTGAAGGCTTCGGCGGGGCCGGTGACCATGTGCCCGGCGTTGTGGATGAGGACGTCGATGCGGCCGTGTTCGGCGATGACCTGGGCGATGGCGGCGTCCACGGACTCCTGGGAGTTGACGTCGAGCTCGATGGCGCGCAGGTCGACGCCGTGCTGGCTGCTGTAGCCGGCGGCGGCCTCGACCTGGGGGGCATTACGGGTCGTGGTCTGGCGCATGCCGGCATAAACGGTGTTTCCGCCGTCGGCGAGGGCGCGGGCGGTCAGGGCGCCGAAGCCGCTGGACGCACCGGTGATGACGATGTTGTTCATGAGGTTCTGTCTCCTCTGGTCGGGGTTGGGGTCGCTGCCTAAGCTGGTGACGGGCGAAACGAGGGAGGTCAGGAAGGGCGGACGGTGGCAGGCAAGGCCGCTCAGGCCACGCCGCCGTTGGCGTACAGGACCTGGCCGTTGATCCAGCGGGCCGGGCCGGCGAGGAACGCGACCGCCTCGGCGATGTCCTGCGGTGTCCCGAGACGCTCGAGCGGAGCGGCTTTGGCGAGGTTCTCGATCGCGGCCTGGTCCTTGTCCTGAAGGAACAGGGGGGTGGCGGTGGGGCCGGGGGCTACGGCGTTGACGGTGATGTCCTTGCCGCGCAGCTCTCGGGCCAGCACCAGGGTCATGCCCTCGACGGCGGCCTTGCTGGCCGCATAAGCGCCGTAGGCCGGGAATTGCAGGCGGGTGACGGAGGTGGAGAAGTTGATGATCGCGCCGCCGGCGCGCACCCGCCGGGCCGCCTGCTGGGAGATCACGAAGGTGCCGCGGATGTTGGTGCGGTGCATCCGGTCCAGGTCGTCCAGGTCGAGCGTGGCGATCGGCGACAGCAGCATGATGCCCGCCGTGTTGACGACGACGTCGATGCCGCCGAACTCCCCCTCCACGGCGTCGAACGCCTCCGTCATGGCGTGCTCGTCGGCGACGTCACCGCCGATCGCGATCGCCCTGCCGCCGGCCGAGATGACCGCGGCGACCATCTCCTCAGCGCGGGCCTTGTTGCCCGCGTAGTGCACACCGACCGCGATGCCGTCCCTGGCCAGCCGCTCGACGACCGCACGGCCGATGCCACCGGAACCGCCGGTGACCAGGGCGATGCGGTTGATAGTGGTATCCATCATGGTGATCAATCCTTCGTGTGCTGTTCGTCGCACCCGCCAGGTGAGCCGGGCGGGGGGTCGCGGTCGGGTATTGGTCAGCGTTCGCTGTCGAGGGTGGCCATGAGCGGGGCCGCGTAGCGCTCGCCGGCGGCGGATCCTGCGGGGACGGCCGCCTCGATCTCGGTCAGGGCGTCGGCGTCCAGCACGAGGCCGGCGGCGTCGAGAGATTCGGCCAGGCGATCGCGCCGGCGGGCGCCGACCAGAGGGACGATGTCCTGGCCCTGGGCGGTCACCCAGGCGATGGCGATCTGGCTGGTGGTGGCGCCTAGGCGTGCGGCGACCCGGCCCAGCGCGTCGACCAGGCGGAGGTTGGCCTGCAAGTTCTCGCCTTGGAAGCGGGGGCTGTGGGCGCGGAAGTCGTCCGCGCCCAGGCGGCGCGCGCGCGTCCAGCGGCCGCTGAGCAGGCCGCGCGAGAGCACGCCGTAGGCGGTCAGGCCGATGCCGAGCTCGCGCAGTGCGGGAATGATGGCGGTCTCCGGCCCGCGGGAGAGCAGCGAGTACTCGAGCTGCACGTCGCTGATGGGTGCGACGGCAGCGGCGCGGCGGATGGTGGCCGCGCCCACCTCGGACAGGCCGATGTGCCTGATATAGCCGGCCTGCCGCATCTCCGCGAGTGCGCCGACGGTCTCCTCGACGGGGATGTCGGGGTTGAGACGCGCGGGGCGGTAGATGTCGATGTAGTCGGTGTTCAGCCGTCGCAGAGAGTAGGCGAGGCGGTCTTTGACCGCGGCCGGCGACACATCGTAGGGCACGGGCTGGAAGCCGCCGTCGGGCGTGCGGCGTGAGCCGAACTTGACGCTCAAGACGACCTCCTCGCGCCTGCGCTCCTGCAACGCCCGGGCGATGAGCAGTTCATTGGCGCCGGAGCCGTAGAAGTCAGCGGTGTCGATGAGGTTCACGCCCGCGTCGAGGGCGGCGTGCAAGGTGGCGATGCTTTCGGCGTCGTCGGCGGCTCCGTACAGGTCGGACATGCCCATGGCGCCCAGCCCGACGGCGGAGACTTGCGGTCCGCTCGTGCCGAGTCTGCGGGTGGCGATGGTCACGATAGTTCTCCTTGATGGGCGAGGACGATGAAGCGGGAAGGCGGCGTTCGGGACAGCCCGGTGCGGCGGCGACCGTGTCAATCAGACGGCCAGTGCCGTACGCAGAGCGGTGATGGCCTGGTGGATGGCCGCGTCGGCGGCCTGGGTGCCGCGCAGGGCGTTCAGCATGACGAAGTCGTGAATGACGCCCTGGTACCGGACCGCGGTCACAGGAACGCCGGCCTGGCGCAGCTTGGCGGCGTAGGCCTCGCCCTCATCGCGCAGGACGTCCGCCTCACCGGTGATGACGAGCGCCGGCGGCAGGCCGGCGAGTTGTTCGACGGTGGCGCGCAGCGGCGAGGCCGTGATCTCGGCGCGCTCCTTCTCGTCGGTCGTGTACTGGTCCCAGAACCACTTCATGGCCTCACGGGTCAGGAAGTATCCCTCGGCGAACTGGTGGTAGGAGCCGGTGTCGAAGCTGGCGTCAGTGACCGGGTAGAAGAGCAGTTGGAACGTCAGCGGCAGGTCGCCGCGCTCCTTGGCCATCAAGGTCATCGCGGCCGTCATGTTGCCGCCGACCGAGTCGCCCGCGACGGCGATCCGGGAGGCGTCCAGACCCTTGCCGGCGCCGTCGGTGACGACCCAGCGGGCCACCTGGTAGTTCTGCTCGATGGCGATCGGGTAGCGCGCCTCGGGCGACAGGTCGTACTCGGGGAAGACCACGGCGGCGCCGGCGCCCACGGCGAGCTCGCGGACGAGCCGGTCATGTGTGTGGGCGTTGCCGAACACCCAGCCCGCGCCGTGGATGTAGAGCACGACCGGGAGCGGGCCCGAAGCTGCGGCGGGCTTGACGATGCGGGCGCGTACGCTGCCCGTCGGCCCGCCCTGCACGGTGATCCACTCCTCGTTGACGGCGGGCTTCGGGATCTGCCCCGACTGGACCTCGTCGACCGTCTTGCGGCCTTCGACCGGGGGCAGCTGGTACAGGAACGGCGGCTGCGACGTGGCCTTGGCAAACGCCGCGGCGGCCTCTTCCAGCACAGGTGTAACCGGTGTGAACGTCTCGGACATGATGCTCCTCCACTCAAGGGCGACGGCTGAACGGGGTGCTCTGCAGGGACCCGCCTTGGATGTCTTCAAGTCTGGTCACGGGCCGTCCAGCCGGCTGTCGAGCCGCCTTCAAAGCCTGTGTCGGCCGCCCCCAGGCCGCACGTGGGGAAAACCCCACAGATCACCTCGGGGAAACCGTCGCCCCGCACGATCCGGTCGGCTCGGCGGCGCCGACTAAGATGCCTCCATGAGTGGGCCTCTACGTGCAGTGCTGGGAGAAGACCAGGTCATCGTCCGTGAGGGCATCACGGCCATGCTGGAGCGGTCCGGCGTCGAGGTCGTGGCGTCCGTCTCCAACGCGGTGGAACTGGTCAGGTCTGCCGCGGAGCACAAGCCTGATGTGGTGATCACAGACATCCAGATGCCGCCGAACCTCACCGACGACGGGCTCCAGGCGGCGCGCCGAATCCGGGCGGAGCAGCCGGGCACTCCCGTGATCGTGCTGTCGCAGTTCCTGGATGCCTCGTTCGCCCTTGATCTCGTCGGAGACGATCCGAGTGGAGTCGGATACCTGCTGAAGGAGAAGGTCGCCAGCCAGCAGGTCCTCATGGACGCCGTGCAGCGGGTCGTCGCCGGTGGTTCGGCACTCGACCCGGATGTCATCGCCACGCTCGTCAGCCGCAAGCGCACAGCGGACCCGCTGGACAGATTGACCCCCCGGGAGAAGGAGGTCCTGGCGCTGATGGCCGAGGGACACTCCAATTCCGGCATCGCCGACAAGCTCGTCGTGACAGTCCCCGCAGTGGAGCGCCACGTGACCGGCATCTTCCTCAAACTGGGCTTGCAGCAGACGGAATCCTCACAGCACCGCCGCGTTCTCGCCGTGCTGCACTACCTCAAGCGGTAGGCGAGAAAAGGGCTTTCAAGTCGGCATCGAACAGCCGGTCCTTTGCCACGAAGCGCACGATCCCCGCACCAGCGAGGTCTTCCTCCGACCACGTCCAAGAATCGGTGGAGGTCAGCACGATCCTCAGCGGATGTCTCTCTCGTGTGAGCGCTCGGGCGACGGAGAGACCGTCCTGGTCCGGAAGGTGAAGATCGAGCAGCACGCCGTCGGGGCGATGCTCCTGCACCGCCGCGACCGCCGATGCCCCATCCGACGACTCGGCGACGACCCGCAGCCCTCGCGCAGTCAGCAGCGCCCTGGCGATGCGACGGAAACCGGGGTCATCGTCGACGACCACCACATTGACTGACACGGAACCAGCATCCCCGATGGGACAACGTGCAGGCTATGGGGCCAACCCCACGTTCCCTCTCGGAGGACCTCATCAGGTCGGCATCGGGATCCTCGCCAGGATCGTCGTGCCGCCGCCCGGGGGCGACTCGACGGTCACCATGCCGTCGAAGGCGGCTACCCGGTCCGCCAGCCCAGTCAGACCGCTGCCCGCCGTGACGGCGCCCACGCCGCCGACACCATCGTCGACGACCCGGATCTGCAGGGCCTCCTCGAGCTCGAGGGAGATGTCAATCCGGGACGCCTGGGCGTGCTTGACTGCGTTCGTCACGGCCTCCGCCACGACGAAATAGGCGTTCGACTCAACGGCAGCGGGAATCCTCTGGTCGAAGTTGCTCTCCACGACGGCGGGAATCGCACAGCGGGACGCCAGGTCTTGCACCGCCGCCACCAGCCCCTTCACCGTCAGCACGAGCGGGTAGATTCCCGACGCAAGTTCCCTCAGCTCGTCGATCGCCGTCTTCGCGTCGGCGATCGACTGGTCCAGCAGCTCAGTGGCGGACGATTCCGTATCGGGGACCAGCTCCCGTGCGAGTCGGAGCCCGATCATCAGGCTGACGAGTCGTTGCTGCGCCCCGTCGTGCAGGTCCCGAGCCGTGCGCCGGTGTACCGCCTCGACGCTTTCCATGATGCGCCTGCGGCTGTCCTGCAAGGAGCCCGCCATGCTGTTGAAGGACACCCCCAGCGCATCGATCTCCGCCACCTTGCTGGGGCCAATCCGCACTCCGAGATCACCAGTGGCCAGCCGCCCCGCCGCAGCCGCAGCCTTACGGACGGGCCGTACGACGGCGCGGTGCTGGAGCACCGTGAAAGCAGCCACCAGCACAGTCGATGCGGCCAGACCCCCACCTGCCGCAATCACCGCCCGCCGCGCGTTGGCCCCTGCAATGTCTTCGCGCGCCGCGAGCTTGCCACGTTCGTCGGCCGTGTACTGATCGAACTGGGCCCGCAAGGCATCGACGCGCCGCTTCCCCTCAGCCGTCGCTGCCAGACTGGACGCGGCGGGATCACCTTGCCGGACCGCCTCCACCAGCGGAACCGAGTAGTCGTACACCAAAGAGTCAACGCCCTGCACGATCTGTTCGGCGATGCGCCGCTGTTCGGGAGAGGTAGCGGCCCCGATGAACCTCCGCGCCTGTGCAGGAAGCTCCTTCCGTGCGGCCTGCCACGGCTGAAGGAACTCCTCACGCTTGGTGATCATGAAGCCGCGCTGCCCTGTCTCGAAGTCGAGGACCAACCGTTCCAGGTTGCCGGCTTCGACGAGGGCCGTACGAGAAGCGCGTCTCGCCGATGTGGCGCTGTTCGCATCGGCGATCTCCCACAGCAGGACCGCAAACGTGACACCTATCAACAAGGCGAGCACGCCGCTCGCCGCAATCGTGAGGTGCGTAAGTCCCAGGCGCGGACCTCCGTATCCTCGTCGTACTCTCATGCTTCGCCCAGCGATGGAAAGGATTGACACGCACCTCGATGAGCAAAGCTCGCCGTGTGCGGTCCGGATAGAAGAGTTCGAAGCCGAACAGAATCGGTCAGTTTCAGGAAAACGCCTCCCCCAGCGGTAGATCGCCGACCGCTGGCTGCTTACCTGCCGGCAGATCGGTACGATTCCGTACCCTGACCACGTCGCTCTCCTGCGGCACGTTGAGCGCCATAGCGGATCGGCGCACCAGAGCGGATCGGAGCCACACATTCCGCTGAAGGCACCTGAACCGCTCTTCCCGGACGACGCCGCCCATCCCATCCAGGCCTGAAGCGAGTTTACGGCTGCGGCCGCCGACAGCGCTTTTCGAGGAGAGACGGATCATGGGCGACAGCCCGTCCGTTGACCGTGCTGAGGACTAGCTGCTCAAAGAGAGTATGCAGCCACAATTATGGGCAGGTCCAATGCCTGTTGTGGTGCGTCCCATAACTATAAGGCATCGGTGCAGGAAGGGGTGGGAGTGGGATGCTTGGTAGCCCGATGGATCTCGATCTGCGCAAGCTGCGGTACTTCGTGGCCGTCGCCGAGCGGCTGCACTTCGGCCAGGCTGCCCTCGCCTTGCACGTCACCCAGCCCGCACTGTCCCGCCAGGTACGCCAACTGGAACGCGACCTCGGAGTCGAGCTCTTCAACCGCGCCAGCCGCAACGTTACCCTCACCGACGCCGGCGAGCATTTCCTCGACGATGCCAGGGCTCTGCTGGCCGCGGGGCAGGCCGTCCAGGACCGGGTCCGTCGCATCGCCGCAGGCGAGCACACGATGACCGTCGGCTTCATGCTTGGCACGGATGTCGCCGCCGCCGTGAACGTGTTTTCCGCCCGCCATCCCAACGTGCCGCTCGAACTGATCCGCCTGCGCTGGTGGAACCAGAAGCGGCCGCTCCTGGACCGGACCGTCGACATCGGCTTCGTCCGGCTGCCCATCGATGCCGAAGGCCTGAAGGTCCTGCCCCTGTACCGGGAGCGGCTCAGCGTCGTCCTGCCGTCCGATCATCCCCTGGCCGGCGAGCCCGCGATCGGCATCACCGCCCTCGCCGGCGAATCGATCCTGCGCTACGCCGACGCCACCCCGGACTGGGCCGCCGTCTGGAACGCCGAGCCGCCGCCCGACGACACCCAGCCACCGCGGGGACCAGCGTTCCACGATATGGAGGAACTGCTCGGCTACATCAGAGCGGGACGCGGCGTCGTCCTCATACCCGACCCGGTGGCGGCCCTCTTCCCGCGCCCCGACATCGCCTACGTCCCCGTAACCGACGTACCGCCGGGCCGGGTGGCCCTCGCCTGGGACGACACACGGCACTCCTCGCTCGTCACCGATTTCGTCGAGGCCGCCCGGAGTACGTTGAAGCTCGCAGAGTAGCCCGAGAGGGCCCACAACCGGCCTCTGAGGCCGCAGGTCAGGTGTTCGGGCCCGACCAGCCGGGAACAGCCGTACTCGGCGGCCGTGTCGGAGACCACCTCCTGGGCCAGCCGGTGACGATGCGACTGCAGCAAACCTTTCGCGATACGGCGACTGGGCGCCCACCTGCAAGCGACGTTCATAAACGAGCCTCGAAGCCTTCAGCAGTGACATGCCACAGCGAAAGGCCTCGCGGCCGAGAGCAAATGCCCGCTCTTGGGGCCGGTACCGGCCGCCAACTGGACAAGGCGCCGGCGGTGCGAGGGGGCGATCGCCCCCTCGCACCGCCGCCGGGTTGCCCGCGTCAGGAGATGGAGGGCACGTAGGGGAAGCCGGAGGACGGCTTGGCCGTCACGGACTCCTTCCCGATGCCGAGAGGGACCGGCGTGTTGGCAGCGAAGGAGAACATGACGTCGGGAGCGTTGTCGGTCAGCGATCGACCGTTCCACTCGGCGAAGCCGTAGATAGCGGGCGTCCCGACGGTGTACGGCAGGATGTTGGGCAAAATCCTGCTGATGACCGTCCGGGCGTAGGCTTCCGGGTCCTCGGCGCTTCCATAGGCGCGCACCACGCCCGCCACCATGTTGGCGAGCACCTTACCGTAGATCTCGATGTCGTCGCCCGGGACGTTCTCGTTGAGGCGGTCGCCGAGGTCCTCGTTGAACTGGGTGAACAGCGGGTGGATCATAGGCAGGCCGGCTCGGTTGATCGGACGCCACCCGCCGGCGTCAGTGGCCAGCCAGGTCTGACCCCACACGCCGATCCGGCGGCCGTCTCCCGCGACCGGCAGCAGTTCCTCATCCGGGACCTCCAGAACGATTGAATGGACGGTGTGCCCGGCGAAGAGGTTCTTCGCCGCGGCCGGCTCCCAGGAGGACAGATCGACGACGGTCCCGTCCTGGAAGGCGTGGCCGACGGCGTGCAGTACGTCCGGTTCGATCCAGAACGAATCGCCCGCCTTGCCGGCCCACACCCGGCCACCTGTCTCAGGTTCGACGATCTCTCCGCTACAGCCCCGGGCGATCACCGTACCGGTTGCGGAGGCGTCGCGGGCATCCGGCCCGGCCAGACGGCGCACCTCGTAGCCCTGGACCCCGCCGGCGTCGACGTCCGAGAAGGTGAAACGGTACGTGAGATCCTCGACGGCGTCCCCGTTGCCGTCGATCTTGAACTCGTACCGGCCCTCGGGGTGCAGACCGCGCGGAATGTCCTCGCCAGCGAGCGAGTGACTGTGGTTCGTCACAAACACCGTCCCCCGCTCTCCGCGGAAGACATACAGGTCCGTGATATCCAGGCGCGGGTCCTGACGGGCGATGGGCGAATCGAGGTGGTGGGACATGGCGCTCTCATCTTCTCTCGCTGGATCGGCACACAAAAAAGGCTCACGGCCACCGGAGCGGCAACGTCTCAGCCGCCTGAGAGGAGCCGCGGCTCGCGATGTCTCGTCCGGCTTTCGCCTGCCTCGCTTCCTGGCTCCAGTCTGCTGACAGCGCGCGTCCAAGGCTGTCGAGACACCTTCAACATCGCGGGTCGCCGCCCCCATGCCGAGGTGTGGGTCAACCCCACAGCGACTCCCCAAATACGGCCCGTTGTCCTGAAGGTCCGTGAACCGTTGCTTCTGGGTGGCTCGACGGTGATGGTGTGCTGTCGATGGTCGGGCGGCTCCATCGCAGGCGACAGCGATGTCGAGCCGCTAATGTCATGCGCCTGAAATTCGTCGGCAATATTTAGCGAGGAATTCGAGGGTCTCTTCGGCGGTCTTGGTCCAGACGAACGGCTTCGGGTCGTCGTTCCACTGGTCCATCCAGTCGCGGATGTCCTTCTCCAACGCTTGCACGCTCTTGTGGACCCCGCGGCGGATCAACTGGTCGGTCAGGAAGCCGAACCAGCGCTCGACCTGGTTGATCCACGATGAGCCGGTCCGAAGTGCATATGGAAGCGGGGGTGGCGGGCCAGCCAGGCTTTGATCGCCGGAGTTTTGTGAGTGCCGTAGATGCCCCTATGTTTGTCAAGCCGCTTCTGGCAGGTCAGCGATGGTGCGGGGTGAGCTGGCTGGCCGGTGGGTGAGGTTGTAGATTTCGCGGGCGACGTAGCGTTTGATGCAACGGATGACTTCTCGGCGAGTCTTGCCCTCGGCCAGGCGTCGTTCCAGGTAGTCGCGGGTGCGCTGGTCCCAGCGCAGACGGCTGAGCACAATGCGGTAGAGGGCGGCGTTGGCTTGGCGGTCACCGCCTCGGTTGAGCCTGCGCCGTTGGGTCTTGCCGGAGGACGCTTCGACGGGGCTGACACCGCACAGCGCCGCGAAGGAGGCCTCAGTTCGCAGCCGTTCGGGGTTGTCGCCGGCCGCGACGAGCAGGGCGGCGGCACAGTCGGGGCCGACGCCGACGCGCTCCAGCAGCTGCGGGCGATGAGCAGCGACGGCGTCCCGGATGCATCTCTCCAGGTCGCGGGCCTCGGCTGTGAGTTGCAGCATGCGGCAAGCCAGCAGCCGCAGCGTGTAGACAGCCGCCGAATGGGACGGGTCGGCGCCACTGGTGTCGGGTTCGGCCAGGTCCGCGCAGCTGCGGATGAGAGTCTTGGTGCTCAGGCCAGCCAGCGACTCGCGCAACGTCGGGTCGACGTTGACCAGCACCGCCTTGAGCTGGTTGATCGCCTGGGTGCGGGATTTGACCGCCGAGTCCCTGGCCAGCTTGAACACGCGCATCGCCTCGACGTGCCCATCGCCGGACTTGGGCACCGCGGTGGCCCGCTCGGACAGCACTGCTCTGGCTGCGGCCATCGCGTCGACCGCGTCGGTCTTGCCCCGCCGGCGCCGGGTGGCCTTGTCCGGCTGGTTCACCTCTACTACCTGGATGCCCGCCTTACGCAGGTGCCGAGTCAGCGCGGCCCCGTAGGAGCCGGTGCACTCCACGCCGGCGCGGACCACCGGCCCGAATCCTTGCGCCCACCTCAGCAGCGACCGATAACCGGCAGCCGTGGCGGGGAAGGTCTTGCTGCCGACCAGCACACCGACCGCAGTGAGCACGGCCGCGACGTGCACGTCTTTGTGGGTATCGACGCCCAACATCACCGGTGAGGCTTCGGCCGTGGCGTGGTCAGGTTGGGCGGGATGGGGCACGCTGGTCACAGGTCGTCGCACTCCTGATCGTTTCGGGGCTGATGGCCAGCGCCGAGCCGGTGAGGGCGGTCAGGACTGTGACGGTGCCTTCTAGGGCCTGTTTCAGAAGTGGATCACCTGGGTGGTCCACTTCCGAGACGATCTTTGTGTGGGTCGGGGTGATTTGACCGTCGCGCAGTGGGCGA
>NZ_JBFAMX010000224.1:0-15576 GCF_040659615.1 Nonomuraea sp. NPDC049784 | reverse complement strand
GCCGCGGCTGCGCGGGCGCCCGCGTGCGGGTCACCCGCCGTGTGCGCGAGCGCCCCCGGACGCATGGGAGCCAGCAGATCGATGTAGTCCTCGGGCCCGTGCGCCTCGTGCGGCCCTGTGACGATGAACACGCCCGTCACGAAGCGGAGGGCGGCCAGCACCTCGGCCCGCTCCTCCGCGGGGTTGAGCGGACGGCTCGGCCCCTTCCACGCCCGCACCCGCGGATCGTCCTCGACGCCGACGACGAGCGGCAGCCCTCGTTCGGCCACCGCCCGCAGGTAGCGCACGTGGCCCACGTGCAGGATGTCGAAGACGCCGGTCACGACCGCGGCCCCCGGCCGGTCGTACGGTTGCACCCAGACGGCCTCGAGGCTGCTCACGCGACCTCCCACGCTTTCCCCCACGGGTCTAGACGACTCGTCGATCGCAGCGTACTCGGTCGGCGTCCCCTGTCGCGCAGGCGACCATGGGCAAGGCCTTTCCTACCTTTTCGCGATAATCTCCGGTGCCCCGTCGGCGCGTCTCATAACGTCGCCGATTTGGGGGAGGTCGCCGTGGCACCGCCGGACTTTCATCGCCTCGACGGAAACGGCTCCGGGGACCTGGTGATGAGCCTGCCAGGTGTTCCGTCGCAGGTGTCCACGGCCAGGGGACTAGTGACGGCCGCGCTCGGCCGCGACCATCCCCTGTACGACGACGTGGCGCTGCTCACCAGCGAGCTGGCCACGAACGCGATCCTGCACACCAGGTCCGGGGCGGGCGGCTCGTTCACGGTGACCGTGACCAGCTCCGAGACGGCGGTGCGGGTGCTCGTGTCGGACGCCGGGTCGGACGGGCCGCCGTGCGTGTGCCGTACGAGCGCGCAGTCGACCGGCGGGCGCGGCCTGCCGCTGATCGAGGCGCTCAGCCACCGCTGGGGCTTCACCCGCGAGGCCGGCACGACGACGGTCTGGTTCGAGGTGCTGCAGACGCGCGTCCCCGCCGGCGTGGCCGTCAGGGCGTGACGACGCATTTGACGAAGCCCGCGGGACGTTCGGTGAGATAGCCGAAGCCCCGGTCAACGTCGTCAAGGGAGACGGTGTGGGTGACCAGGGGCTCGAGGGTGAGCCGCCGGTCCGCCATCAGCCGCAGGCCTTCGTTCAGTGCCGCCATGACCCGCCAGCGGTCGCCGCTGAAGCCGTTGACGATGGTCACACTGCGATACCAGAGCTCGATGTCCAGCTCCCGCGGGCCGTCCTGGTGGTAGCCGGCCACGCACAGCGTGCCGTGCCGGGTGACCAGGTCGCCCGCCAGTTTCAGGCCGGGGGCCTTGCCGGAGAACTCGATGACCACGTCGAAACCCGCGGCGAAGTCGGCCGCCTCCTCTGGTGCGCGGACCTCGTCGGCGCCCAGCGCCAGCGCCAGGTCCCGCGTGTGCGGCAGCGGATCGACGCCGACCAGCCGGGCAGGTGCGCGGCCGGCCGCCACCTGCACCGCGATGAGCCCCATGAAGCCGAGCCCGACGACGGCGACCCGCTGCCCGGGGGTGAGCGCGCATCGCGAAAGCGCTTCGACGACGCAGGCCAGCGGCTCGCCGAGGGCCGCCAGGCTCGGTACGTTGGCCGGCACGGGAAGCAGCGCCGCGGCGGGGGTGTTCACCATGTCAGCGAAGGCCGGGGAGGCGAAACCGGTGACCCGGTCGCCCACCGACCAGCCGTGCACTCCGGGCCCGAGCGCCACGACCTCACCCGTCAACTCGTGTCCCAGCCGCAGCGGCCGGGGCCCGTCGTGGCGTGCCCAGGCGGGCCCTTCCGAGGCGCAGACTCCGGACGCCAGGGTCCGTACCCGCACCTCACCGCCGCCGGGCGGCAGGTCGGCGGCCTCGACGATCTGCGAGTGGCCGGCTGAGACCACCTGCGCGTATCGCACATGTCCTCCTCAAGTCCTACGGCGGGCCAGCTCGACTGCCCCGGCGACCGGTGGGGTACGCAGCAACGTCGTGGCCACCCCGGGGAGCCGGACCGCCAGCTCCTTCTCGAATGCCGCGAAGAGCGTCGGCTGGGCGACGATCACCCCGCCCGCCGCCACCACGGCACCGGTGTCGGCGCCCCGGCGGGCCAGGCACTCCACCAGGTGGGCCAGCCCCGCGCCACCCCGGCGGATCACCTCCTGCGCCAGAACGGAGCCTTCGGCTGCGGCGGCGAAGACGGCGGGCGCGTGGTCGGCCCACGTCTCCACGCCGCCGTCCCAGCTCATCGCGGCGGCCAGTTCGGGCAGGCCGGGCACGCCGTAGGAGCGCAGCAGGGCCCGGCCGAGCGGTTCGAGCGGGGCACCGTCGTCGGCTCGGGCGAGTACCGCGCGGGCCGCATCGCGGACCAGCGCGGAGCCGGAGCCGTCGTCGCCGAGCACCCAGCCCCACCCGCCGGCCGACAGGCGGGCGGCGGTCTCGCGATGCCTGCCAACAGCCACCGAGCCGGTACCCGCGATCAGGCCGATTCCCGCGGTCAGCCCGGCCGCCGGGACAAGGAGCTCGGCGTCGTTGACCACGGTCACCGGCATGCCGAGGGCCGCCTCCAGCTCTCGTTCCAGCAGGTCACACTGCTCGGGGGTCTCGCAGCCGTGCGCTCCGGCCACGACCCGCACCACTTCGTCGCCGGGTCTCGGCACGGCGGCGATCCGCTGCGCCAGCCAGGTCGCGGCGCCGGACAGCGATCGGGTCTGCCAGCCGGTGCTCGGCACCGTACGGTCTCCGGCGACCTGGCCGGCGGCCAGGTCCAGGAGCCGCATCCGCGTCTTCGTGCCGCCGACGTCGACGCCGATCACGACCCGGCTCATCCGACGGGTTCCTCGATCTTGGTATCGCTGTTGTGGAAGACGAAGTCCTCGATCTCGACCCCACGCGCCTGGGCCAGGGAGCCTGCCAGGCGCTGCAGCACGGCCTCGGCGAAGAGGACGCGCATCGGGAGCGAGGCCGCGGGCGGGATCGGCACTACGTGCAGGTAACCAGAGGAGGCGAGGTCGGCGGAGGTGACGCAGAGCGTGTGGTGATCGGCCGCGGCCAGGCTTCTGGCCAGTTCCAGCTCCCGCCCGTCGCCGATGATCACGTGCAGGGTCTCGCCCGCCGACTCCATCTCGCCGTGCAGGTAGTTACGGGTGACCAGGGCGGAGGCGGGTACCCGGCACACCTCGCGCAGCAGCAGGGCGCCGGACTCGGAGACGGCGCGGAACGCCCCGGAGGAGACGACGTCGGCGGCCACCACGCCGGCGGCCTGGCGGGCCACCTCGTCCACCACCGGAGCCAGCGCGGCCTCGTACCGCTCCAGCTCGGCCCCGACCCCGGTCCACTCCCGCGCGGCCTCGGCCACCGGCACCCCGAGCAGCGTCCGCGCGATCATGGTGAGCGCGACCAGGGTGCCGGTATACCCGATGGTGGAGGCGTAGCTGTCGGGCTCGTTGCCCAGGTCGACGCAGTGTTCCACGGCCTGGCTGAGGCGTGAGGGCACGACGTTCACCACCGCTGCCCGGCGACCGCCGGGTAGGAGGTCCAGCGCTTCGACGGTCTCCGCGCTGCGTCCCGATTGCGAGACGCCGAGCACCAGATCCGCCCCGGTGAACGCGAGGCCGGAACCGGTCTCGCCGGCCAGCTCCCGCCGGGCGAGGATCCCGCCCTCGGCGAGCAGCGCGACCGGCAGGGCGAGCGCCGCGTAGCTGGCTCCGATGCCGACGAAGACGGGGCGTGACGCCGAGGCGAGCACACCGCCTTCCTCGCCGAGCTGGGCCGCGACTCTGGCCGCGACCCGCTCCAGCGCGGCCGGTTGGCCCGCTCGCCCTTCCAGATAGGGGATTCTCACCCCGGTCATGTCTTCCTCTCAATGATCACACCGCGGGCATGTGTCCAGCGGCAATCGTAAAACCCACGTAATACCACCCAATACCACGGAATACCGTGAAGGGGTGTGTCTGTGGTTGGTCTGGCGCGGGCGTCCTTCTGCACCGGCGTCTGTCCTCGACGGCCACGTGGGGGCGTGGCGCCACCCGCGTCGCCACTTCGGCGAAGAGCGCGGGACCTAACGACCGGTCAGGAGGTGCCCCCGGTTCCACCTCGCATGAACGAGGTGCGCAGCCGGTAGCGGTCGCCCCGGTACGTGATGGTCGAGACGAGCACGACCCGGCCGAGGGCGTCCGTCATGGACTGGTTCATGATCAGGACGGGATCGCCGGTCTTGAGCTCCAGCGGCTCGGCGAACTCCTCGTCGCAGCCCCTGGCCTCGATGGTGGACTCGGCCACGACCGGCTCGGCGCCCGCCGCGGCCAGCTCCTCCACCAGCGACGCGCGGGTGAAGTCGACGGAGGTGATCCCGGGGACCAGGCCGGCCACCACCCGGGAGGAGTCCACTGCTATCGGCACGCCGTCCAGCATGCGCACCCGTTTGAGGACGAAGAGCTCGGTGCCGGCCGCCACGCCGAACTCGTCCGCCTCGTCCAGGGACGCCTGCTCGATCTTGGCGTGCAACACTCGAGAGGTGGGTACCAGGCCCTTGCGGCGGGCCGTCTCGGTGAAGGATTCCAGGGAGTTGGGCCACTCGCGGTCGGAGCGGGCCGCGACGTACCATCCGCGGCCGTGCGAGGAGCGCATGACGCCGCGCTCGACCAGGTGCTGGAGGGCGCGCCGGAGCGTCACCCTGCTGATGCCGAGCTGGGCGCAGAGCTCCCGCTCGGCAGGCAGCCGCCGACCGGCGGGCAGGACGCCCTCCCGCACCCGGCGCTCGATCAGCTCAGCCGCCTGAACCCACAATGGCTCAGGATTGTCCGACGCGAAGAGGGACGTCTGAGAGGACGTGTCCACCCTATCCATGTCCTCCCCTGCCCCCGCTTCTGTCGCTGGCGAACATTGTGGCATTCTCATCCCGGATCCGCGCCGGATACCATTATCCATCACAATCTCCGGCCAGACGGTCGAAGGCGGCGTCCAGCTCCGCGTCTACCTGCTGCCTTGACGAGTCCACGTCGAACCATCGGAGAATCTCCCGGGCTCCCCGCTCGAATGGCACGAGAGCCGAGAAACCTGGAACGAGCTGCTTAATCTTGGAATTGTCATAAATCACCGAGTGCCGGAAATCCTCTTGCAGGACGGTGCCCATCCACTCGATTTCGCGGCCGATGTCCGCGCTGGACCGGTGCACGATGGCCGGTTCAACCCCGGCGGCCCGGGCGAGGCAGAAGTGAATCTCGTCCCAGGTGAGCAGTTCGTCGGAGGTGATGTGCACGCTCTCTCCCACGGCGGCGCGACGGGCGACGATTCCGGCCAGCGCGCGGGCGAAGTCGCCGGCGTGCGTGAGGCTCCACAGCGAGGTGCCGTCCCCGTGCACGATGGCCGGCCTGCCGCGCCGCCAGCGGTCGATGACCGTCCAGCCCGCCAGCGTGGGGAACACCGTCTCGTCATAGACGTGCGCCGCCCGCACGATCGTCGCCGGGAAACCCTCGTACCGGTAGGACCGCTCCAGCTCCTCCTCGCAACGCAGCTTTTGTGCCGGATAGTCGAAGCCCCCCGCACGGCGCGCCGACGACTCCGTGATCGGCAGGAGGGGCGCCGGGCGGGCGTACACCGAGCCGGTCGAAATGAACACGTACTGCCCGGTGCGCCCGCCGTACCTCGCCACGTCCGTGGTGATGTCGGCGGGAGCGTAGCCGACGAAGTTGACGACGGCGTCGAAGGTCTCCGCGCCCAGAGCCGCGTGCATGGACGCGTCGTCGTGCACGTCGGCGGTCAGCCTCCGCACGCCGTCCGGCAGCGGCCGCGAGTTGGTGCGGCCCCTGGTCAGGACCGTCAGGTCGAAGCCCTCGGAGGCGAACCGGCGCGCGCAGGCGGCGCTGATCACTCCCGTGCCCCCGAGCAGGAGCACCCGTGGCCCGCTCATGGCGTACCGGCGGGACGCCGGCCGGTCGCGAGCCCGGCCCCGACGAGGAAGTCGTAGCAGGCACGCAGCAGCCCGTACATGTCCTGGCGGGAGCGGTCGGCCTCGACGATGTGCCATTTGACCGCGGGGTTGGCCCGCGCGGCCGCCGCCACGTCGACCGTCCCCTCGCCGAAGGGCACCATGTAGTCGTCCATGCCCGTGGCCGGGCCGTCCTTGAGGTGCGTGAACACCAGACGGTCGCCGAGCCCGGCGGCCACCTGCGCCGGGTCCAGGCCGGCCGTGGCCACCCAGTACGTGTCCAGCTCCACGACCACCGCCGGGTCCAGCTCGCCGAGCAGGATGTCGTACGCCCGCCGGCCGTCGAACACGTTGACGAACTCGGCGTAGTGGTTGTGGTAGGCGATTCGCATGCCCCGCGCGGTCGCGTTGGCGGCTGCCCGGTTGATCCGCTCGGCCCCCGCGAGGACGCCGCCGAGCGTGGTGAACTCCTCCGGTTCCAGGCTCCACACCAGCGTCGCGACGCCCAGCTCCTGGCAGGTGTCCAGGATGGCCGGCGCGTCGTCTCCGGACGGGAACGGAACGTGCGTGCTGCACACGTCCAGGCCAAGGCGGTCCAGCGCGCCCCGTACGGCCGACGGCGCGTTGCCGTACAGGCTGATCGGCTCGACCGCGGCGTAGCCGATCTCCGCCACGCGTTCCAGCACGCCGAGCAGGTCCTTGGCGGCGTCCTCGTGCAGCGACCACAGCTGCGCCGCGACCGGCGGTGCGATGTGCCCGCTCATGTCGCGGCACCGATGAACCGGGCATTGCCCAGCGGCCAGCGGGTGGACCAGGAGGCGATCATGTCATCGTCGACGCCCGCCGCCCAGAGAGTGGCCTGCCTGATGAGCTGGCGGAACCACGGATTGCCCCACGCCCGCGCGTCGTGGCCGAGGGCCGTGTAGCACACCCGGCCCGCGCCGTGCTCGCGCACGTAGGCGACCGGCTCGGTCCCTTCGCCTGCCGGCCGCTCGGCCAGCACCTGGACGTCCGGCGCGTAGTCCAGCACGTAGTACTCGTCGTCGATGGCGAAGTCATCCAGGTACCTGGTCACGGGGTGGTCCCCTCGCACCGTGACCTCGATCCGGCCCTCCGAGCCCGCGTCGCCGTGCGACACGTACCGGGAGCCCACCAGTTCGTACGCCGCCCGGTCCGCTGCCAGGCCGCCCGGCCCGAACCCGAACAGGTTGCTCGCGTGCACCGCGACCAGCCCCTTGCCGGCCGCCACGAGCGCCGACAGCGCCTCCTGCTGGGCCGGCTCGAAGGTGACTGACGAGCGGTAGAGCACGTAGACGTCGGCCTCGGAGGTGGCCGGCATCGGGTCGACGAACCGGTCCAGGCCGACGGCGCGTGCCGCGGGCAGACCGCCCTCGATCACGATCTCCTGTAGCGCCAGCGCCGCGCCGAGCAGGTCGTGGTGGAGGTCGGTGCCCTCGACGATCACCAGCGCCGACGGCGAGTGTCTCAACTTCATCCGGATACCTTTCCGCAGTCCGCCGGTCCGCTCATCAGCGTGCCTGCGCGTATTCCTTGGCCATCTGGTCGCCGCCCCCGGCCTTCCACTTCTGCACCGCGGAGGTCAGGCTGGAGGCCGGCTCCCGGCCGAGGAACACCGCGACGATCGCGTCCTGCATCTGCTTCTCCAGGGCGGCGCCCTTGGAGTTGAAGGTCTGCGAGTACAGGTGCACGGCGGGATCGTCGAGCAGTGTCGGGACCACCTTCTGCTGCCAGTCGTAGTTCAGCTTGTCCACGCCCGGGGCGCCCTGCGGGTTGCACAGCACCTGGGGGCCGCCCGCGATGTAGGCCAGGCCGAGGTCCTGCTCGCGCTGCCCTCGGGTGGTCAGCACGGCCACGCCGTCCTTGACCGTGTAGTCCTCGCCCTTGACCCCGTAGCTCATGACGAACGACTCCCTGGCGCCGAACGGGGCCGAGATGTAGTCGAGCACCTTGAGGAAGAGGTCGATCCTCTTCTTGTCGGTCGTCTTCTTGATCATCGTCATCGCGTAGGCGCCGTTGCCGGTCCAGTGCACGGCGTTCCCGCCGTCCTTGCCGAACGGCATCATGATGTCGAACACGAGCTTGTTGTCGTCGGCGACGATGCCGAACGCGCGGTTGCCGTCGTGGACCATCGCGAGCTTGCCCGACCGGAAGAGCGCGTCACGCTGCACCTTGTTGTCGATCAGCGTGGCCGTGTCCGGGTGGAAGACGCCGCTCTTGTACAGCGCGGCCAACTCCGAGACGGCCGGGATGAACGCCTCGTGCTCGTAGGCGGAGACGAAGGTGCCGTCGCTCTTGCGCGTCCACTTGTTGGGCACGCCGAACATCATCATCAGGAAGTTCGCGATGTTGCCGCCGAAGGCGTAGACACCGGCCTTGGGGTTGGTGACCGCCTTGGCCAGGTCGCGGAACTCCTGGAGGTTCTTCGGCTGCGGGTTGGCGCCCGCCGCCTTGATGACGTCCGTCTTGGTGTAGATCTGCGTGGTGAACACGGGGTCGGACTTGGGCACGCCGTAGATCCGGCCGTTGAGGTAGCCGTTGAGCCAGCCCGCCTCCTGAATGCCGGCCAGGTTGGGGTACTTCTTGACCGCGTCGCCGGCGAGGAACTCGCTCAGGTCGGTGAACTGCGCCTCGGCCAGCTGCGGCAGGCGGGCGACGTTCTGGAACAGCGGCAGGGAGACGAACTCCGGCAGGTCGTCACCGGCGACCAGGGCGGGGAACTTCGTCGTGAAATCGGCGAAGGGCACCTGAACCGGCTTGACGTTGAGGTTGAGCTCCTTGTTCAGAAGCTGCCAGTAGACGTTCTCACCCAGCGGCGGGGCCGGCTGCCCGAAGGTCATGATCATGACGTTGAAGTCGCTGCCGTCGCCGATCGGCCCCGTCACCGTCGCCGGCCCGTCCATGGGGAAGGACTCGTAGACGTCCATGACGCCCTTCGCGTTGCCCTCAAGCAACGGCTTGGGCTTGTTCGGCGGCACGTACGCCGGCATCGGCGCCGCCTTGCCCGCGTCGCCCGCGCTCGCCGAGCCGCCGCTCCCGCCCTCCGAACCGGAGCCGCACGCGGCGAGCACTCCGCCGACCGGCACGAGCGCCGCGGCCAGGCCCGCGCTTCTCAGCAGGGATCTGCGGGTGACTCGATCTGTGGTACCCATGATGTCTTCCTTTACGGTTTCCATTAACCCTTGATGGCCCCGGCGAGCATTCCCTTGGACATGTGTTTCGTCAGGAAGGGATAGACACACAGGATCGGCAGCGTGGCGATGGCCACTAGCGCCATCTGCACGGACTGCGCGGGAGGTGCCACGTATCCGGGAATGGCCTGCGCATTGGTCGTGACGTTGTTGTCCAGTACGAACGTGCGCATGACAAGCTGTAGCGGCCACATCTGCGTGTCGTTCAGATACAGCAGCGGGCCGAAATAGTTGTTCCAGTAACCGACCGCGATGAAAAGGCCCACCACCGCGATGACGGCCTTTGAATTGGGCAGCACGATGGACCGGAGAATGCGCCATTCGCCGGCGCCGTCCATGCGCGCCGCGTCGAACAGCTCCTGCGGTATCGCCTGGATGAAACCACGGATGATCACGATGTTGAACGCGCTCACCGCGGTGGGGATGATCAGCGACCAGTACGTGTTGAGCATGCCCAGCTGCTTGACCATCAGGTACACCGGGATCATGCCGGGCGCGAAGAGCAGGGTGAACAGCACGAAGGACAGCAGGCCGCGCTGGAAGAGCGACCCTCTGCGGCTCAGACCGTAAGCGGCCAGCACCGTGCACAGGAGGCTGACGGCGGTGCCCACCGTCGTCACTCCGACGCTGATCACGATGGACCGCGACACCTGCGTGCCGTTGAAGATCTGTTTGTAGGCCTCGAAGGAGATCTGCGTCGGCCAGATGACGTAGCCGCCGTTGGCGTCGATCTGCTGCTTGGTCGCCAGGCTCGTGGAGATGACGACGAGGAAGGGGAAGATGACCACGGCGCAGGTGATCGCGATGGCGAGCGCCTTAAGGGCGACGGCGATCGGCTTGGGTTTGCCCAGCCATACGGGACGGGTGTTCATCGCCGGTAAACGCCCTCCTCTCCGAGCCGGTGGGCGAGTTTGTTGGCGGCGAGTACGAGCAGGAGGCTGACAACGCCTTTGAGCAGGCCCGCGGCGGTCGCGGTCCCCCAGTTCCCGTCCACGACGCCGTTGAAGTACGTGAAGGTGTCCAGCACTTCGGCGGCTCCCGGGCCGACCGCGTCCCGCTGGAGCAGGATCTGCTCGAAGCCGACGGTCAGGGCGTCGCCCAGCCGAAGGATCAGCAACAGCACGATGATCGGCCGCATCCCGGGCAGTGTGACGTGCCAGAACCGCTGCCAGGCGCCCGCGCCGTCGATGGTGGCGGCCTCGTACAGGCCGGGGTTGATGGCCGCGATGGCGGCCAGGAAGATGATCGTCCCCCAGCCCGCGTCCTTCCAGATGGCCTGCGTGGTGAGCAGCAGCTTGAAGGCGTCCGGGTTGGACATGACCTGCAACGGCGTCATCCCGTGCGTGACGAGGAACCTGCTCAGGACACCGTCTCCGCCGAGGATCTGCTGGAACAGCGCGACGATGATCACCCAGGACAGGAAGTGCGGCAGGTAGATCACCGACTGCACGAACTTCTTCACCATCGGCATCGCGATGGTGTTCAGCAGGACCGCCAGCAGGATCGGCACCGGAAAGAAGAGCACGATCTGCAGGAAGGTGATCTGCGCGGTGTTCCACAGCGCGTTCCAGAACGCGGAGTCGGAGAACAGCGAGGTGAAGTTGGCCCAGCCCACCCACTCCGACCCGGTGAAGCCCAGGAAGGGCACGTAGTCCATGAACGCGATCACGCTGCCCAGGAGCGGGACATACGTGAAGAGCAGCAAGATGATCACTGCGGGCGCGATCATGACGAGCAGTGGTGAATCCCGCCAGAGTCTGGCCAGGAACGGCACCTTCCGTGAGGTGCGGAGCTTGGTCTCGGGTGGGGGATTCACCCGAGGCAAGGTCTGATCGACCGCCATGATCACCTCTCCATGGGCCTGTGGACCGCTGAGTACGCTCCCGACCAGGTGAAATACCAATGAAGTACCGGGAAGATACCACTTGCGCCAAACTAAGACAACTAGTACCTTCGCCGCCATAAGACGACCTGTCACGCGGTCTGGCAGGCCATCCAATTCGACGGTGGGAACGTGTCATGAACGCCTATTCCTCACTGCTGCCGCGCCCGGCGACGGTCGAGCCGCACCCCGGCATATGTCTTTTAAGTGCGGAAATGCCGCTTAAGGTGACTGGGTCGGCTGAGGTGGCGTCACTCGCCCGGCGGTTTCTGTCCGGCCTTCGCCCAGCGGCACAGCCGGAGGCGAGCAGACCTCGAAATACCACCGAGACCGCTCGGCTGGTGGTGGAGGTCTCCGCCGGCCGCCCGCCCGGCGGCTACTCCCTCCAGGTCTCCGAAGAGGGTGTCATCGTCGAAGCAGGCGATCTCGAAGGCGTGGCCGGCGCGCTGACCACTCTCCGCCAGCTTCTCCCCGCGGAGATCTGGCGCAGCGCGGGCGCGCCTCCCGGCGGCTGGACCGTACCGTTCGGCAGGGTGATCGACGCTCCGGCGTACGGCTGGCGCGGCGCGATGCTCGACGTGGCGCGGCACTTCTTCCCCAAGCGCACCGTGCTGCGCTACGTCGACCTGCTGGCCCTCCACCGTTACAACCGGCTCCACCTGCACCTGTCCGACGACCAGGGCTGGCGGGTGGAGAGCCGCCTGCACCCGCGCCTGCACGAGGTCGGCGCCTGGCGCCCGGCCACCAGGCTCGGCCCGGACGGGGTTTTGGACGGCACCCCGCACGGCGGCTACTACACCCTCGACGACCTGGCCGAGATCTCGGCGTACGCGCGTTCCCAGGGGATCGTCGTGGTGCCCGAGATCGACGTGCCCGGCCACACATCCGCGCTGCGCGCCGCCTATCCCGAGCTGGGCCGCCCGGGCGAGGAGCAGGCCGTGCTGGACACCGTCTGGGCGGGTGGTTCCTCGATCAGCCCCACCGGGCCGGTGGTCTCCTTCCTCCGGGACGTGCTCGGCGAGATCCTCGACGCGACCGGCACGCCCTACCTGCACCTAGGCGGAGACGAGTGCGACATGAGCTGGTGGGCCGGAGACCCGGCGATCGCGGCCGAGATGGCGGCGCACGGGTACACCGAGGCCCGCCAGATGCACGGTCACTTCCTGCGTGAGCTGGGCGGTTTTCTCGCCGGGCGCGGCGTGCGCATGGTGGTGTGGGACGAGGCCTTCGTCACCGGCGGCGTGCTGCCCGACACGGTCGTCATGGCCTGGCGCGGCCACGAGGTGGCGGAACGCGCCGCGCGGACCCACGACGTGGTCCGCGCCCCGCTGTTCCCCACCTACCTCAATTTCGACCAGTCCGACCTGCCCGGGGAACGGCGTTCGGAAGGCGGCCCGATCGCCTTGGCCGACGTGGCCGCCTTCACCCCCGCACCGGCCGGATGGCCGGACGAGCGGCGGTCCCGGGTGCTCGGCGGCCAATGGCAGGTCTGGAGCGAGTGGGTACCCCACGAGCGGCATCTCGACTATCTGGCCTTCCCGCGGGCGTGCGCCCTCGCCGAGGTGCTGTGGAGCGGCGGCATCGCCGACCCCGCCGAGTTCGGGGAGCGCCTGAGGACCCACCTGGCCAGACTGGACGCCCTCGGCGTGGAGTACCGTCCACTCGCCGGGCCTCACCCCTGGCAGACCGGCGGGACGGGCGTCTGGCGGCGCTCCGGGCCCGGACGGATCGAGGAGACCAAGAAGTGGGTCGAGTCGATCTCACGCGAGCCGTGACCATTCCAATGCGAGGAGAGCACAACCGATGACACAGAAGTTCCTCTGGGGCGTGGCCACCTCGTCGTACCAGATCGAGGGGGCCATAGACGAGGACGGGCGAACCCCCTCCATCTGGGACACCTTCTGCGCCACCCCGGGGGCCGTGTCGGGCGGCGACACCGGCGCGGTCGCGTGCGACCACTACCACCGGATGCCGCAGGACGTCGCGCTCATGAAGGAGCTGGGCGTGGACGTGTACCGCTTCTCGCTGGCCTGGCCGCGAGTCCAGCCGGACGGGACGGGCCCCGGCAACCCGGCCGGGATCGCGTTCTACGACCGCCTGGTGGACGAACTGCTGGCAGCCGGCATCCAGCCATGGATCACCCTCTACCACTGGGACCTGCCTCAGGCGCTGGAGGACGCCGGCGGCTGGCCGGCCCGCGACACCGCCTACCGGTTCGCCGACTATGCCGGGATCGCCTACGACGCGCTCGGCGACCGGATCAGTCAGTGGACCACCATGAACGAGCCGTGGTGCTCGGCCATGCTCGGCTACGTGTACGGCCAGCACGCGCCGGGCCGCAAGGACGCCCGCGCCGGCATGGCCGCGATCCACCACCTGCTGCTCGGGCACGGTCTGGCCACGAAGGTCATCCGCGACGGGGCCGCCGGCGCCGGCCGCGACGAGGGCCTGGAGGTAGGCATCACGCTCAACCTCTCGCACAAGATCCCGGCCAGTGACTCGCCCGCCGACCTGGCCGCGACCCGCTGGGACGACGGCATGAGCAACCGGCTCTACCTCGACCCGCTGCTGCGCGGGCAGTACCCCGCCGACATCGCGGGCAAGCTGGCCGACCTGGGCTGCCCGCTCCCGGTGCTGGACGGTGACCTGGAGCTGATCAACCAGCCGGTGGACGTGCTCGGCGTCAACTACTACACCTCGCGGGTCGTGCGGGGCGCCCCGGCCGGGGACAACGGCTGGCCGGCGTCCACGACGGTGGACCGCGACGTCGAGCGCACCGCGATGGACTGGGAGGTCACCCCGGAGGCGCTGACCGACCTGCTGCTGCGCCTGGAGCGCGACTACCCCGGCCCCGCCTGGTACATCACCGAG
Source organism: Nonomuraea sp. NPDC049784 (assembly GCF_040659615.1). Classification (NCBI taxonomy): domain Bacteria; kingdom Bacillati; phylum Actinomycetota; class Actinomycetes; order Streptosporangiales; family Streptosporangiaceae; genus Nonomuraea; species Nonomuraea sp. NPDC049784. The sequence goes on along the minus strand of NZ_JBFAMX010000224.1, from coordinate 1,699 downwards.
AACGGCGCCGCCTATCCCGACGTCGCCGACGAGAACGGTTACGTGGACGACACCGGCCGCGAGCGCTACCTGCGCACCCACATCGACGCCGCACTCGCGGCCCGCGCCAAGGGCGTCAACCTGCAGGGCTACTTCGCCTGGTCGCTGATGGACAACTTCGAGTGGGCCTACGGGTACGACCGCAGGTTCGGCATCGTGCGTGTGGACTACGACACCCAGAGGCGCACCCCGAAGCGCTCGGCGCGCTACTTCGCCGAGCGCATCGCGGCGGAGAAGGGCGCGTAGTGCTCAGCGTCCTGACCAGCCACCTCGGCTATAACGCCGCCGGATCGAAGAAGGCCGTCGTGCTCGCCCGCGGCCCCGCCGAGATCCGGTCGGCGTTCCTCGTCGGCGACGACGGATCCAGGACCGAGCAGACCACCGGCCCCTTGCGGCGTGTGGACCGGTGGTCGTCCGGGCTGTTCGCCCGGCTGGACTTCGGCCACGTACGCGCCGCGGGCGGGTACCGGGTGGAGGTCGCCACCGACGACGGGACCTTCTCTTCGGCGCCGTTCGAGATAGGAGAGCGCCGGATCCACCACTCGACGCTGTCCGACGTGCTGTACTACTTCAAGGCGGTGCGCTCCAGCGGCGAGATCGAGCGCAAAGACCGGCACGCCCGGTTCTACCTCGATGACTCCGGACGCACAGTGGACGCCAGGGGCGGCTGGCTCGACGCCTCGGGCGACCACAGCAAGTTCCTCAGCCACCTCAACTACACCCGGATGATGAACCCGCAGCAGACCCCGCTGTGCGCGTGGGCGTTCCTGGCCGCCCGCGACCACCTGCGCGCGCTCCACCCGGAGCTGTTCCGTACGCTGGGCGCCAGGATGCGCGACGAGGGGCTGTACGGCGCGGACTTCCTGGTGCGGTTCCAGGCCGAGGAAGGCTACTTCTACACGGCCATCTTCGACGCCCTCACCAAGGACCTCAGCGAACGGGTGATCAACGCGCCGCTGCAGAACAGCGTACGCACCACCCGCTGGCAGGCCGCCTACCGTCAGGGCGGTGGGATGGCCATCGCCGCGCTGGCCAGGGCGGCCACGCAGGACGACCATGGCGACTTCTCGCCGGAGGAGTACTTCTCCGCCGCGTATCGGGGATTCCTGCACCTGGAGAAGCACAACGCCGAGTACCTCTACGACGGGCTGGAGTCGGTCATCGACGACTACTGCGCCCTGATGGCCACCGCCGAGCTGGCCAACGCCGCACGGCACGGGTTCGGCGGCGAGCACCTGGCGGTGTTCGAGGAGGCGGCCGAACGGCGAGCCGCCTCGCTGGCCGGCCGATACACCGATTCCGGGCGGGGGTTCGGCTACCTGCGGGGTGACGTGGAGGGACGTCCGTTCTTCCACGCGGCCGAGCCCGGGCTGCCCGCGGTGGCGCTCATCCGCTTCGCCGAGGTGCTGCCCACGTCGCCGGTGGCGGCCCTGGCACGCGAGCTGGCCCTCACGCTGCTGCGCGACGCGGTCACCCTGGCCGACGAGGTCGCCAACCCCTTCGGCTACCCCCGCCAGTACGTGCAGCCGCTCGGCGCGGCGCCGATGACGAGCTTCTTCTACCCGCACGAGAACGAGACGGGCTACTGGTGGCAGGGAGAGAACGCGGGCATCAGCTCGACCGCGTACGCCGCGCTGCTCGCCGCCGGGCTGCCCGGCTG
>NZ_JBFAMX010000223.1:0-15644 GCF_040659615.1 Nonomuraea sp. NPDC049784 | reverse complement strand
CCTGACCGCCCGCGCCCTCGCCGACGGCGGAAACACCGTTTATGCCGGCATGCGCTGTCGACGCCTTCTACGCCGCGCGGACGCCGCTGCCGTGCACCGCCTGCACGGTGCTGGCGATCAGCGTGGACGGCAAGGGCATCGTGATGCGCCCCGAGGCGCTGCGGCCCGCAACCGCCAAGGCCGCCGCCCGCGCCCGCGCCACCTTCCGGACCCGGCTGGCGGCGGGTGAGAAACCGGCCCGCAAACGGATGGCCACCCTCGGGGTGGTCTACGACGCCGAGCCCGCGCCCCGCCGGCCGCACGATGTGATCGCCGTCCCCGGCGGCCGGGCCGGGCAGCGCCTGCCGCGCGCCAGACCGTCCGCGATGCGCAAGTGGCTGTGCGGCTCGATCATCACCGGCCCCGCCGCGGTGATCGCCAAGGTCTTCGACCACGCCGAAGCCCGTGATCCCGGCCATGTCCGCCCCTGGGTCGTGCTCGTCGACGGAGCCCGCCACCAGCTCGATCTGATCACGGCGGAGGCCGCCCGCCGCGGCGTCGGCGTCCACATCGTCATCGACTTCGTTCACGTGCTGGAGTTATCCCCGGGAGATCAGCGACTCTCATCTATGTCATCAACGAGCGCGGATGGTGACCGTCTGTCATCGTCTATTCCCTGTTATCAGCGGGTGTTGTTCGACGAGAGGGAACAAGTCGCGTGGCCTACAACCTTGCGGTTCAGCCGCCGGGTGGGCGTCGTACGTGGACCGTGGTTGACGAGTCCTACGCGACGGTGGCGCCGGTGGAGGAGTGGTTAGAGGCTCATCGGGCCGAGTGGTCGCCGAACACAGTGCGCGGGTATGCCACCGGGCTTGCTCAGTGGTGGAGCTTCCTGGAGCAGCGAGGTGAGGCGACCGCCTGGGGCGAGGTCGGGGTGCCGGCCGTGGCGGCGTTCCTGTCCTGGCTGCGGAACGGCCGCACGGTCGAGCGCGCCATCGTCGCCCCGCAGGACGTCCCGTCGGATGACACATTGGCGGCACGTCTGGCGGCGGTGATCTCCTTCTACCGCTGGCAGGACGCCGTTCACGACGTGCCGGTGGCGAAACGGCTGCTGAAGGGAGTGCCTCGGCGCGCTCCGGCGCGGGCTTTGCTGTGGCATCTGGATCGTGGGAGCGTCCCAGCGGCCTCGTCGCTGGTGCGGGTGCGGCGTACTCGCCGTCGGGATCGGCCGCCGATCCTGCTGCCGCGGCAGGTCCAGGCGATTTTGGACGGCTGCGCGTTCTACGACGCCGACGCCGGGGAATGGGTCGGCAACCTGCGGGATCGGCTGCTGTTCGCGCTCTTGGCCGAGACGGGAGCTCGCATTGGCGAGGTGCTGGGCATGCGGATCAGCGACTTCGTGATGGGCCGCGGCGACACTCCCTATGTCGAGATCGTTCCTCGGGACGACAACCCCAACGAGGCCCGAGTGAAGATGATGCGAGCCCGCCGCGTCTATGTGGGCACCGACCTGGAACAACTCTTCGCCGACTACCTCACCCATCTGGCCTGCCGGGCCGCCGAGCTGGGACTACCGATCACCGCTGAGGACGCCTTGCTGGTGAACCTGGACCGCCCGCCGTTTCTGGCGGCGATGCGCGAGGGGACCGTACGCGACAAGGTGTCGGCGCTCAAGCGCAGAAAGATCGGCCCGCCTGGATGGACACCGCATTGGTTCCGGCACACTCACGCATCCGCCCTGCTGCTCGCAGGCACCCCTGACTGGGTGGTCTCCCGCCGCCTCGGGCACGCCCACGTGCAGACCACGCTCGACCTCTACGGCTGAGTCAGTGAAGACGAGGCGTTGCGGGCGGCGGCGAACTGGAAAACCTACACCGCAGGGTGGCGGACCGGCCATGACCAGTGAAAACACCACGGCCCCGGAGTTGGGCGCTGCGGCCGTCACCGATCCGGTGGCGCGTTTGCTGGCCGACCTGCCGCCCGCGTGGCATGGGGAGGTGATCGGCCACGGGGTCGAGGGCTGGGAGACGCTGGTGGAGGCCGGCCGCGATCGCTCGCTGCGGCTGCTGGGGCTTCCCGCCCGTCTGCGGCACGAGATCGCGTGGATGGCGCACTGGCAGCACCTCGACGGGCTGAAGGTGGCGGTCGCGGTCTGCAACCAACTGGCCTCGGTGCTGGCCTGGGCAGCCGAGACCGGGCGTCAGCTGCCGCCGTCGCTGGCCTGGGCCGACAAGCAGGAACTGCTGCGGCTCCACGGTGCCTGGTTCCACGCACGGCATGGTCGCCTGCCCGCCGAGGACCACGGCCGCCGGACACGATTCGAGCGTGTCCTGACCTACCCGCGGCTGGCTCTGGCCGCCCGTCTGCATGAGGGGGCCTGGTGGGAGATGGACACCTGGCACCCACGCTGCGACCCACGCATCCCCTTGCGCGAGCGCGAGCCCGCCTTCTCGGTGGGCTGCTCACCGGGAGACGCCCACCTGCCCTGGGTGAAAAACGCCCTGAAGTGGCACATGGGGATGCTGCTGGAATCCGGAGCGCTGACCTGGACCACCATCGTCAACCAGCGCAGCTCGTCGCTGCTGCGGTTCGCCCGCTGGCTGGACACCCTGCCCGATCCGGCCGCGGCGCTCCGGGACACCACGCAGGCCGCGAGCCTGGCTGCCGCCTTCCGCCAGTGGGCCCTGGTCCCCGCCAACCGGTCCTCGGTCAACCGGCCGCCCGACAAAGTCAGCCCGGGCAAGATCAACCTGGACCTGTCGTCGGTCGCCGACTTGATGACCTTCCTGGTCGACCACCGAGCCGAGGCCGCCCAGGTCCTCGGTCCCTCGCCTTGGGATGCGTTGACCGAGGCGCATCCGGCGATCTGGCTGCGGCAGCGCACCCGGCTGCGCCGTCACGTCATCCTGTCCGACGAGACCCGTTACGTCGATGACCACGCGGTGGCGCAGATCACCGCCTGCCTGCCCGCGCTCGGTGAACCAGCCGACCGAACCATCACCGTCATCTGCGATGGGCACCCCCGCGCCCTGGCGGGGCAGGACGACCCGCAGCTGATGCGGATGCTGCTGTTGCAGATTCTCACCGGACGCCGCGCCAGCGAGATCTGCCTGTGTCCCTTCGACTGCCTGTCCCCGGCCACCGATAGCGCCGTCGACGCCGCCGAAGGAGACGCCGTCGCCCGCTTCCGCTACGGCCAGAGCAAGATCGACGCAGCGCCCGACACCATCCTGGTCGACGCCGAGACCGTCGCGGTCATCGAGGAAACAACAGCAGTGGCTGCGCGCCCGGTTTCCCGGCCGTGACCTGCCCTACCTGTTCCCCCAGCGACGCGCCAACGCGCACGGCGCCAAACCCTACGGCAACTCCAACTACGGACGGGCTCTGGCACTTTTCAGCCGGCTGGCCCAGATCACCGACGCCACCGGGAACCCGGTCAAGCTCAGCCACACCCACCGCTTCCGGCACACCAAACTCACCAAGCTCGCCGAACTGGGGCTACCCGTTCATGTCCTGCAACGCTATGCGGGCCACTCCACGCCGACGATGTCGATGCATTACGTGGCCCGCCGCGACGAGCACGCCGAACAGGCGTTCCTGGCCACCCGCAAGTTCAAGGCCGACGGCACCCATGTGGTCTTCTCCCAGCAAGACCACGACGCGCTTCACCTGCTCGACCGCGCGGACCGGTTCCTGCCCAACGGCTACTGCCTGCTGCCGCCCCTGCAGAACTGCCAGAAGGGCAACGCCTGCCTGACCTGCGGAGTCTTCGTCACCGACGACAGCCACCTGGCCACCCTCCAACGGCAACTGGCCGAAACGACCGCGCTGATCGAACGCACCAGCGCCCAGTTCCACCGCCGGCACGGCCATCCCATGCCCGACGACAACGTCTGGCTTGTCCAACGCCAGGCCGAACGCGACGCGCTGGTCAAGCTCCTGGCAGCGATGCAGGCCAGCCCCGGCCGGGCTGTCCAGGGCGCGGGCAGTCCCAGCAGCCCGGTGCCCGTGTCCATCGACTTCACCCACCACCGGAAGCAGCAGTCATGACCGACCAGCGTAAACACCGCATCGACACCCTCAACCAGGCCGCCCGCCGCAAGTCCGAAACCAAGACCATGGCGGCCGAGGCCGCCATCCGCACGTTGATCAAGCGCGGCAAGCCGATCACCTTCCAAGCCGTCCAGCGCGAAGCCGGTGTCTCCCACTCTTTCCTCTACGCCCACCCCACCCTGCGTCAACGCATCGAACACCTCCGGCAGCAGAACCACGCCCCACCGCCACCGCCTGCCGATCCCGCTGACGAGAACAACATCGTCCTTGCCCTCACCGCAGAGATCACGAAACTGAGAAAGCAGCTCCGCGACCGTGACAAGGGACTACGAGAGGCACTCGCCCGAGCCCACGGCGAGAATCTCGAGCTGCGTCGCGAACTGGCACGCCGTGGCGGCTCCGTCTCTCACACACAATCAAGGATCATCGGCCCCTGCTGAGTACGTCACAGCAATCGCATCAACAACGTGACCAGGGGAATTACGCCGAATTCAAGATCAAACCGTGGATAACTCCAGAGATTATGGGCTGCCGCCTGGAGCCTGCATCCTCCCGCGGCACCGGCCGCCGAGGACTGGGTCGCCGTCCACGCTCTGGCCCTGCTGGCCGGGCACACCGGCCACGTCATCACCGCGCTGTCCGGCCAGGCGGCCACCACGGCCGCCCACCGCCGCGACGGCATCGACGCGTGCATCCGCTACCTCACCAACAACCTCGAGTATCTGCGCTACGACCAGGCGCTGGAGGCGGGATGGCCAATCGCGACAGGCGTGATAGAAGGCGCCTGCCGCCATCTGATCGCCGACAGATTCGACCTCGCCGGAGCGCGCTGGGGCCTGGCCGGAGCCGAAGCCGTCCTGAAACTGCGCGCCCTGATCGCCAACGGTGACCTCGACGAATACTGGCGTTTTCACCGCGCCCGGCAACACGAACGTGTCCACCAGAACGACTACCAGGACGGATACTCCCTCACGGCTTGATCCCTCCAGTCACTGAGGAAGAGCTACACCCAGCTGAGATGGGCGTGCCCCGCGGGGACAGCAGGGCCACGTCCTCGTCCTTGACTGGCATGCCCTGGCGGCGCGACTGGTCGACGATCGCCGACAGATACGTCGCGAGCTGGGCCTGTGCACCGCAGATGCGACCGCGGTCTGATCCTGCGGGTTGCCCGTCCGGCCCCGGGTGCGATCCAAGACAACGGTGGCAACGGCGGCGGCCCGTTCCAAAACCATGGCGTCGACGAGGCCCGGCTGGGCCGGGCCATTCGAGTCACAGCACGGCATCTGGCTCCGCGACGACCCGTGTTCGTCTCAGCTCAGGACAGAATCCTGCGCAGCCACCGGGCGCGTGTCTCGCGGGCGTTCTGAGAGAGCACCGCCTGCGGCACCAGGAGGTCGGACCCGTGGAAGCCGCCGGGCCACACGTGCAGTTCGGCGCTCCCTCCGGCCTGCCAGATACGACTGGCGTAGGTGACGTCCTCGTCGCGGAAGGTCTCGGCGGAGCCCACGTCGATGAACGCGGGCGGCAGCCCGGACAGGTCCGTCGCCCGCGCCGGGGCCGCGTAGGGGGAGACGTCGTCGGTGCCCCGGGCGTCGCCGAGCAGGGCGGTCCATGCACCCTGGCTGGACGCTTGGTCGAAGGTACCCAGCCCGGCCATTTGGGCCGCTGAGGGGGTGTCGTTGCGGTCGTCGATCATCGGGTACATCAGCATCTGCGCGAACAGGGCCGGGCCTCCGCGGTCACGGGCCATCAGCGCCAGGGCCGCAGCCAGGCCTCCGCCAGCGCTGCCGCCGGCGACGATGATCCGCTCACGATGGAAGCCCAGTTCCTCGGCGTGTTCGGCGGTCCACACCAAACCGGCGTAGCAGTCCTCAACCGGACCGGGATGCGGGGTCTCCGGCGCCAGCCGGTACTCCACCGACACCACAGCCGCGCCCACCTCGTGGGCCATGTCGAGCATCTCCGGCACCTGTGACCGGTTGTCGCCCATGACCATGCCACCGCCGTGGATGTGATAGATCACCGGAACAGGCACAGCCGCCGCCGTCGGCCGGCAGATCAGCAGGGAGACGTCTGGCGCGTCCTGAGGTCCTGGCACCGTCCGCTCTTCGACGGTGAAGGCGCCACCCTTGGTGAACGCCTCGTCCGGCGCAGGTTGCATGCCGGGAGGGCCCTGGCGCAGGGCCGCAATCCCGGCGAGATCGCTGAATGCGTCGGGCGGCAGGAACTCATGGACCATTCGCAGGGCCGGCGCGAGCTCCGGGTCGAAAGGCGGAGGCGGGCCGACGGGAGCGTGAGATGGATCAGAAACGAAGGCGGTCATCGTCAACTCCAAGAGTGATGTGATCGAGATCTTCATGTTCGTTGGTCTTCGGCAAGGGATCTGCCGCCATGCGGCGGATTCTGACCGCCACATGGCGGTGGCCGTATCCGCAGCACGGTGCAGGGGGCCGTTGCGCATGCCATGGGCCGTCCCCGTAACCGCCGGCAAGTACCGGCCGTCAAACGGGCGGAACATCCACGGACTCGCCTGTGGCGGCCATCGCCGCCACCAGCCGATCAGGTGGATCACGTCTCCGGGCTGCGTCCTGATCAACCCTGCAGGGCCTCTCGCGGGATGACGACGTCTACCGTGGTGCCCTCTCCTGGCACCGGATTGACGCTCAGCCAGCTGCCCACCTCGGGGAATTCCGTCTTCCGCGCGCAACCGCTTCTCGAACGCCTCACCCGACAGACCGGCATCATCGTTGTTGACCGTCAGCCGTAGGCCCCGGCTCCCGGTGGTAGCGGCGAAAGAGACGGTCCGCGCCCGTCTCTCCCGCTCTATCTGGTCGAGAACGTCACTGAGCACATTTCGGATGGCTTTCGCGACCCGGTCGGGTACGTCTGCCTTCTGCAGCGCCCACGCCTCCATCGCGATCCCGGTCCGTGACGACCCTTCCTTGTGCTCTTCCTCAACGGCCCGGGCGAGCGCCGTCCGTGCGACCAGCCGGGATTCCTCCCAAAACATGCCTCCTCCTCGCACTCGGCGCCGCGTCGCCAGATCGAGCCGCAGAAGCCTCTCGGCCGACAACTCTCACATTTCAGCCGTTTGACTGGTTGAGCGTTGGGGTCCCGCTTCAAGACCGCTCGGGCCGGGCTCGACCGGCACCGGCGCTGTTGCTGTCGTATCAGTTCGGCCATCTGGCCCCGGCGGCTACTCGTCGAAGCTCGACTACGCTGGAACGGAAGCGCCCTCGGCATCCGACGATGTCCCGCCCTCGGGTGGTCGCGGTGCGAGTGCCTTCGGCGACGACAGCACGGTGGCCGCAAGGAGGAATGCAGCGACAAGGAGCCCGGCCGCGACGCCGAAGGCCAGGTGGTAGCCGTCGGTGAGAGCCGCAGCGGTGCTCTGCGCGCCGGCATGCAGGCTCCGCGCATGCGAGCCGGCGAGGGTGGCCAGTGCCGCGACGCCGAGGGCGCCCCCGATCTGCTGGGTGGTGTTGAGCAGTCCAGAGGCCAGACCCGAATCGCGGGGTGTGGCACCTGACATGGCCAGTCCGATGACCGCCGGAAGCGCGAGGCCCGCGCCGGTTCCGAGCAGGACCACGGCCGGGAGGACGTCCACGGCGTAGATGGCGTGCAGGGGAAGGCGGGCGAGCAGCAGGAGAGCGACCACAGTGGACACCAGGCCGGCCAGCAGCACTGTGCGGCCGCCGAAGCGGGTCATGAGCCGGGCCGACAAGCCGAGTGAGATCACCGCGATCACGATGGGACCGGGCAGGTACGCCAGGCCGGTTTCGATGGCGCTGTATCCGTTGACCGATTGAAGGTACAAGGCCAGAAGGAACTGAAACCCGAACAAGGCGGCCACGAAGAGGATCTGGATCACGTTGGCCCCCCAGAGGTAACGCGACCGGAAGAGCCGCAGCGGCAGCAGCGGGCTGCTCGCCTTCGCCTGCCGCAGGACGAACCCCGCGAGCAGGACGATCGACAAAGCGCCGAAGCCGAGTGTGTGGGCCGAGCCCCAGCCGTGTTCCTCGGCCTTGTTGATGGTGTAGACCAGTAGCATCAAAGCTGAAGTGACCAGGAACGCGCCCAGCAGGTCGGCTCCTGCGCCGAACCCGAGCCCACGGTCAGGTCGAAACAGGCGCGCGGCCAGTACCACGATGACGATCCCGATGGGGATGTTGATGTAGAAGATCGAGTACCAGCCGACTGCCTGAGTGAGGACTCCTCCGGCGATGACACCGATCGAACCCCCGGCCGCGGCCACGAAGCTGAAGATACCGATCGCCTTGGCCTGTTCGCGCGGCTCGGTGAACATCGTCACGATCATGCCCAAGGTCACGGCGCTGGCCATGGCACCGCCAACGCCCTGGAGGAACCGCCCGGCGATCAGCAGTTCCTGGCTTCCTGACAGGCCACAGAGCAGTGAGGCCGCGGTGAATGCCGTGATGCCGGTCAGGAACATGCGCTTGCGGCCGATGAGGTCGCCGAGCCGCCCGGACAGCAGGAGCAGGCCACCGAACGCGATCATGTAGGCGTTGACGAGCCAGGAAAGACTTGTCTGTGAAAAGTGCAGGGCCGAGCCGATGGTGGGCAGCGCCACGGTGACGATGCTCCCGTCGAGGACGATCATCAGTGTTCCCGCGCAGAGCACGTACAGCGCCGGCCAGCGCATGCGGTCGGCCCGGTCGACAGTCTCGACCATGGTCACCTTCATTCCTAGGTAGATGACTTGTTACCGAGGTCATCATTTGTGACCATGGAGGCCCAGCGGAAGAAGGCACATTCATGGTCCAGAGGAACACCGATGTATCAGCGCAGGTCCACGACTCGACGGCCTGCACGGTGCTGGAGGTGCTCGATCGGGTCAGTGGCAAGTGGGCCATCGGGATCCTGCGGCCCGGACCCGGGCGACCTCGGACCGCGATCAGCACCGACCCGGTCTACTGGGCCCGCTAGCGTGGCTTGCCCTGTCGGGCATGTTGTTCGACGCCGTCGCCGACCATACTTTGGGGCTGGAAACGGGCGAATTTCCGCCGGCGGACCGCGTGTTCCCGGCATATTGCACCAACAGATGCAAAACGGCTAGTGTTGCCCGCATGGCTCGACCGCGGACATTCGACGAGGACCAGGTGCTGGCCACCGCGATGGATCTCTTCTGGGCGTACGGCTATGAGGCCACCTCGACCCGGGACCTGTGCAACGCCGTCGGACTGGATCGCAGCAGCCTGTACAACGCGTTCACCAGCAAGCACGAGCTGTTCAGGCGTACGTTGACCCGCTACGTCGAAGCTACCGCCGCCAACCAGGCGCGCATCCTGGAAGACCCGGAGCGGTCGCCCGTGGAGCGCATCCGCGAGTTGCTCGCCGAGATCGTCGAGATGGAGTCCGCCTCTTACCGGGACGGCCGCGGCCGCGGCTGCCTGACCGTCAACACCACGGTGGAACTGGCCGGTCGGGATCCGGAGATCGCCCTGCTGCTCGATCGCGACCTGGCCCGGCGGCTGGACTCGCTGCGGGCTGTCATAGCGGCCGGGCTGACGGCCGGTGACATCACCTCGACCCGCAGGCCGGAAGCGCTCGCTCGGTTTGTCAACGCCGTGATCGCAGGTATCCGGGTCGCCGCTCAGGGAGGCGCCGACCGTCTCGCCCTGGAGTCCATCGCCGAGACGGCCATGGGCGCACTCACCCCCTGACGTCTCCTGTCGAGTCCGGGCAGGTCTTGGCGTGCGCGAATTCTACACCGTTCGATGCAAAATTCTCGCTAAGGAGCGATCGCCTTGCCCCGTGTCGTCTATTTGCTGTCCCTCGGCATTTTCGCCATGGTGACCAGCGAGTTCGCCGTCGCAGGACTGATGCCGCAGATGGCTGCCGGACTCAGCGCCACCATCCCGCAGATCGGCTATCTCATCACCGCCTTCGCGGTCGCCATGACCGTGGGCGGTCCCTTTCTCACCATCGCCGTGGCGCGGGCTGCGCCCGAAGCCGGCGCTCACGGCGTTGTTCGTGATCTTCCTGGTGGGCAACGTGCTGGCTGCGGCCTCGGGTTCGTACCTAGTCATGATGGTCGCCCGGGTGATCACCGGGGTCGCCTCGCAAGCGTTCTTCGGGGTGGCCATCTCCCTGGCTGCTCAGCTCACCGACGGGCGGGTGCGCGGGCGGGCCATCGCGGTGGTCCTGAACGGGCTGATGGTCGGCACGCTGCTGGGGCTCCCGCTGTCCACCCTGATCGGCGAGCACCTGGGCTGGCGGGCCGCCTTCTGGGCTATCAGCGCGCTGACTGTGCTGACTGCTCTGGCCACGCTCATGGGCGTGCCCCGTCTGGAACGGACTGGGGCCGACGGACCTGAACTCCGAGAGGAGTTGAAGGTCTTTAAAAACGCCAAGCTGTGGCTCGTGCTGTCCACCAGCACCCTCATCATCGGCGCGACCTTTTCCGCCTTCAGCTACCTGAACCCGATCCTCACCCAGGTCACTGAGGTCGGCGAGGGCACGGTGCCGGTGCTGCTCATCGCGTACGGCGCCGCGACCGTGATCGGTAACACCGTCGTCGGCCGCCTGGCCGACCAGTACACCATCAGTGTCCAGGTAGAGGGGCGGCCGGAATACACCAGAAAGGGGCCGTGGGCTGCTGTAGTCGCAGCTCAGCGGGTTCGGCGGTAGGCGCGACCATCCCCTGCAAGGTGGGTGTGGTCCAGGGTCAGCGGGTTCGGCGACGTTGGGCGGGGTCTGCTTCGGCGGTGATGCGGGCGGAGGTCTCTTCGCCGAGTCGTACGTAGCGGCCGAGGCTGGCCAGGTGCTGGTGGCGGCTCTTGGCCTGCAGTTCGGGCGCTGTCCGGCCGGCTTGGGCGAGATGCTGGAGCGCCGAATGGCGGAGCTGGTGCAAGGTCCACCCTTGCCGGTGCGGGTCGAGCTTTGCGGAGGCGGTCTTGAACAGGTACTCGGCGCGCGGATAGGACAGTCGGCCTCGCCCGGTGACAGGGCAGATGTCCGCGGCTGCGGGCGCGCGTCGGCCGGAGGTGGGGGCGCGCCGGTCGGCCAGGAACACCGGCCCGGTGGTGCGGCTGGCTAGCAGGCGGGGCAGGATCCGGGCCGTGGAGGTGGCCCAGTGCACGTACTCGATGGCGCCGCCCTTGGAGACGACGCGGGCGCGGCGGAACTCCAGGTCGAGGTCTTCGACGTTGAGGGTGAGGATCTCCTCGGCGCGGCCGGCCGTGTCGTACAGCAGCCTCCAGAGGACTTTTTCCCGCAGGGCGTGCGCAGGGTCGGTGAAGAGCGTCTCCAGCCGGGTGCGCGGGATGGCGCGGTCGCCTCGGTGTGCTGTCTTGCGGCGTTCCAGCCGCCGGGCTGGGTTGGTGGCCAGCAGTTCCTGGCGCTGGGCCCAGGCGGTGAACGAGGTCAGCGCGGATAGGTGCCGGTTCCAGGTCGGCGCTGCCGCGGCGTTCCAGTGATCCATCACCGCGGCGTAGTGCTCAGGCTGCAGGGCGGCGACCGGATGGTGCGGGCCGGTGGCCGCGGTCAGCCGGATAAGGGTCTCGGCGTAGCCGGCGCGGGTGGTGGCGGCAGCAAGGGAGTCGAGGAAACGCTCGACCGTGGCCGTGACCGTCACGCCTGCGGTCGCAGGGTCAGGCTGGCTGGGGAACGCCACGATGGACACGGAGCCGCCTCCCGAAAGGCGATGTGACACATAATGTAGCCGAGTCGACTGCGCGGCGGCGGGCGCCGAGCTGGGCGGAGGTGATCCGTCGGCCGCCGGTGTGACAGATAATTCACATTCTGTGTCACATGCATCACTCCGCTGTTCCTCCTGCAGGGGATGCATCCTCCGATCTCGCGAAAACTACGACGAGCTCCAGCCCGCCGCCCGGGTTGGGGTTCGCTCGCACGTCGGCCCCGTGGGCCTTCGCGATCGCTGCGACGATCGACAATCCGAGCCCGGCGCCCTGTCCAGGGGTCGTGTGGAGCCGCCGGAAGGGCTTGAAGAGGTCGCCGAAACGTTCCTGGGGCACGTGCGGGCCGGTGTTACGGACCGTCAGCGCTCCGCGGGAGAGCGTTACCTCAACGGTTCCGCCGGGATGGTTGTAGCGGACCGCGTTGTCGAGGAGGTTGGTGACGAGCCGGTTCAGCAGGACAGGGTCCCCATCGACGACGAACGGCTCTGCCTGCCCCGTCACACTGACGCCGTCCGCATCTCTTTCCGCCAGGACGCGCCGTACCACCTGGTCCACGGCCACCGGACTCCTGTTGTCCAGGCCGTGTTCCGCCTGGGCCAGGACCAGCAAGGCGTCGATGAGGTTCTCCGCGCGGCGGTTGTGGCGCAGGAGCGTGCCGCGGATCTCGCCGACGTCCTCGGGAAGCCCGATCTCGATCGCCGCCCGCTGGACGGCCAGCGGAGTCCGCAACTCGTGGGAGGCGTTCGCGATGAACCGCCGCTGCCCCTCGACGGAGCGTTCGAGCCGGTCGAGCATCGCGTCGAAGGTGTCGGCCAGTCCCTTCAGCTCGTCCTTCGGCCCGGCGAGCGCGATCCGTTCGTGCAGGGTCGACAGGGACAGCCGCTGCGCGGTGGCGGTGATCCGGTGGATGGGCCGCAGGATCCGCCCGGCGAGCAACCACCCGACGGCCAACGAGACCAGTGTCAGGGCCCCGACCGTCAGTGCGGTCACCTGCCACTGGTAGCCGATCACGTTGTTCACCAGTTCGGGCAGCTGTGGCAGCCGATCGTTCGGCACGCCCCGGGGCGGCGCCGCCCCTCCGCCAGACAGCCGGCCGATCCGCGCGTCCAGCGTCCGACGCAGCAGGAGGTTGACCGTGACCAGCAACACAACCGAGGTGAGTAGGAACAGTCCGGAGTAGATCAGCGTGAGCCGTACCCGGATCGTCGTCACAGCAGGTATCCCGCGCCCGGAACGGTCTGAATGCATGGCGGGTCCCCCAGCTTGGCCCGCAGGCGGCTGACCAGGACCCGCACCACCGTGGTGAACGGATCGGCGTTCTCGTCCCAGGCCTCTTCAAGCAGCCGTTCGGAGCTCACGACCGCGCCGTCCGCCCTCATCAGCACCTCCAGGACGGCGAACTCCTTGAGTGACAGATGCAGGTGCCGCCCGTCCCGCGAGGCCTGCAGCCGGTGCCTGTCGAGCACGATCCCGTGCCGCGTCAGCACCGGTGGTACCTGCGACTGGCTGCGCCGCCCCAGCGCCTGCACTCGTGCGACCAGCTCGGTGTAGTCAAAAGGTTTGGGCAGGTAGTCGTCGGCCCCCATCCCGAGACCTGCGACTCGCTCCGGCACCGACGCCGCCGCCGTCAACATCAGGATCCGCGTACGGCTCCCGCGCGCCACCAGTTCACTGCACACGAGGTCGCCGTGGATCTCAGGCAGGTCCCGGTCCAGCACGAGAACGTCGTAGTCGTGCACCGCCAGCCGCTCCACCGCGGCGGCCCCGTCGTACACCACGTCGACGGCCATGGCATGGCGGCGCAATCCCACCGCCACGAGATCGGCCAGGTCGCGTTCGTCTTCGGCCACCAGAATGCGCACCCGACCTTCATACTCGAACCGGGGTTTCAATGGCGTTAACGGATCCGTTCACGACCGTGTAACCCGCTTCAGGCCACGCTGGCGGCCATGATCAGAGCCCTCTGCGCGGCCGTCCTGGTGGCGGCCTGCTCTATGTCCGCACCCGCGTCCTCGCCGGCCACCACCTCAGGCGAGCGCTGTACCGCCGCCACCGCGCCACCTCCGGAATCGGCGCCGCCGACATCGGTGAACACGCTCGGGCAGGCGTACTTCTGCGTGCTGGACAACTACTACAGCGGTCCGGCCATGGATCCGAAGGCATTGCTGAAGAGCGCCTTCGCCGCCTATACCCAGGACCTGATGCGGCGCGACGCCGATCGGGCCGACCTCCGCCTGCCCGAGCTGACCGGGAACCGCGACATCGACTGGGCCGCCTTCGCCAAAGTCCTCGGCGCCGGTGACGTGTCCGCGCTGCGCGCCGCGATCACCGCAATGGTCGCCGGACTGCACGACAACCACGCCCGCGCGGTCAGGCCGACTCCCCAGCCGGAAGGCGGGCCGACCGGAACGGGGATCGTGGGCATATCGGCCCGGCAGGGCCAGCAACTCGACCCGGCGGCCAAGCCGCCGTTGTTCATCACCAGCGTCCTGCCCGGCAGCCCCGCCGCCAAGGCCGGCATCAGACCCGGCGACATCATCGTCAAGGCCAACGGCGTGCCCGCGTTCATCGGGAACACCGTGAACCAGAGCATCGTCGCGGCCTTCGCCACCAACCCGGTAAAGCTCACGCTCAAGCGCCCCACGACGGGACGGACCCGCACCGTCGACCTCAAGGAGGGGCCCATCACGAGGCAGCCTCCGGCGGTGACATCGAAGACGCTTCCCGGCGGCGCCGTCTACGTCCAGCTGCCCGGATTCTTCGAAGGCGCCGCCGACCAGGTCATCGCCAAGCTGACGGGCAAACCGAAGGCGGTGGTCCTCGACCTGCGCGGCAACGGCGGCGGGTCGCCCCGCGAGGTGACGCGGCTGCTCGGAGCGTTCGCGCACGGCAAGGTCACCAGCTACTTCTGCCCGCTCAAGGGCGACTGCGTGCCCAACCGGACCGACGACACCGTCGCGCTGCTCGGCTCGCGCCTGGTCGTCCTCACCGACCGGGGATGCGCCTCGGCCTGCGAGGACTTCAGCGCGGCCGTCAAGGACAACAGACTGGGCACCCTCATCGGAACCCGCACCGCGGGAGCCGTCTCCGGCCCCGCCGAAGGCTACCTCCTCAACGACGGCAGCCTTCTGCTGCTGCCCAAGGTCCGGCACCTCGGGCCCGCCCGCGAAACCATCGACACGATCGGCGTACCGGTCGACCACTACGCCCCCATGACCGCGCTCGACCTGGCTACCGGGCGCGACCCGGGTGTGGTTAAGGCGCTGGCGCTTCTTTGACGCGCTTGCCGGGCTGGCCGCCCCTTTCACCATCGCCGACACCCAGCGCGCCGCCATGGCCGAGCCGGGCCCGCTCGACCGCAGCGCTGTTGGCGGAGGGCGTCGTGCTCCCGCTTGAGGCGGGCCTGCGGCGGCTCAAGACCCGTAAGCAGAACTGGATCTATCGAAGGAGTGGATTGTGAGCAATGCCGCCGGCACGCCCGTACTGAGCGCCCGCGGGCTACGGAAGGAGCACGGCAGAGGGGAAGGATTGGTGCGTGCCGTCGACGGCGTCGATCTCGACGTCAGCGCGGGAGAGACGGTGGCGATCATGGGACCGAGCGGCTGCGGAAAGTCGACGCTGCTGCACCTGCTCGGCGGGCTGGATCGGCCCTCGGCTGGAGAGGTGTGGCTGAATGACCGGCGCATCGACAACATCAGCGAGAAGGCCCTGGCCGGGATGCGGCGGACCGACGTCAGCTACGTCTTCCAGTCCTTCCACCTGATGGAGGAGCTCACCGCCGTGGAAAACGTCGAGCTGGCGGCGCTGCTGGCCGGACGCTCGCCGCGGGTCGCACGGCGGCGTGCGGAGGAGCTGCTGGATCAGCTAGGACTCGCCGGCCGGGCGCGGTTCCTGCCCTCCGCGCTCTCCGGCGGCCAGCGGCAGCGGGTCGCGGTCGCCCGGGCGCTGAGC
>NZ_JBFAMX010000222.1:0-15646 GCF_040659615.1 Nonomuraea sp. NPDC049784 | reverse complement strand
GCGGCGGCCAGGTTCGGGGTGACGGACGGCAGCGCGGGCGCCGTCTACACGCGCACCGGGCGGCCGTTCTTCGACGACATGGCGCCGCTGGTCACGCGGCTGCGCGAGGCGTGCGAGCCGCTCTGGGCCGAGCTCGGCTCGGACTGGGTGGTGCTCGACTGCGAGCTGCTGCCCTGGTCGGCGAAGGCCGGCGAGCTCATCAGATCGCAGTACGCCTCCGTCGGGGCGGCCGCGCGCGCCGCGCTGCCCGAGGCGGTCGCGGCCTTGGAGGCGGCGGCCGGGCGCGGGCTGGATGTGGGCGATCTGCTGCATCGCACCCGCCGCCGCTCCCACAACGCTGCCCTGTTCCGCGAGGCCTATGCGCGTTACTGCTGGCCGGTCGACGGCCTGGAGGGGATCAAGCTGGCGCCGTTCCAGATCCTGGCCTGCGAGGGGCGGGCCACGGCGCTGGAGCCGCACAGCTGGCACCTGTCCACGCTGGCGGTGCTCGACTCGCCGCTGATCACCCGTACCCAGCACGTCTTCGTCACGCTCGACTCGCCGGAGTCCCGGGCGGAGGCGACCGCGTGGTGGGAGTCGCTGACGGCGGCGGGCGGCGAGGGCATGGTGGTCAAGCCCGCCACGTACGCGCCCGGCCGGGTGCAGCCGGGGGTGAAGGTACGCGGGCGCGAATACCTGCGCATCATCTACGGCCCCGACTACACCGAGTCGCTCGACGTGCTGCGCAGGCGCTTCCTGGGCAAGAAGCGCTCGATGGCGCTGCGCGAGTACGCGCTGGGGCTGGAGGCGCTGTCGCGGCTGGCCGAAGGGGAGGCGGGCTGGCGGGTGCACGAGCCGGTCTTCGCCGTGCTGGCACTGGAATCCGAGCCGGTCGACCCGCGGCTTTAACGACATGACCTGCGGGTATGTGTCCCCCACCTCGGGGGAGGACCTGCATGGCTGGCGAGTACACCCATCACGAGCATCTGGGCCACGTCGTGTTCATCACGGCGGCGGCGGCCATCGGAGGGTTCCTGTTCGGATATGACAGCGCCGTCATCAACGGCGCGGTCGTCGGGATCCAGAAGTACTTCCAGGTGGGGCCGGTCCGGACGGGGTTCGTGGTGGCCATCGCGCTGCTCGGGTCCGCCGTGGGTGCCTGGGCGGGCGGCGGGCTGGCCGACCGGCTGGGGCGTACCAGGACGATGCAGGTGGCCGCGCTGCTGTTCGCGATCAGCTCGATCGGGCAGATGCTGCCGTTCGCCCTCTGGGACCTCGCCTTCTGGCGCGTGGTCGCGGGCTTCGCGATCGGCATGGCGTCGGTGATCAGCCCCGCGTACATCGCCGAGGTGGCCCCGCCCGCCTACCGCGGACGGCTGGGCTCGTTCCAGCAGCTGGCCATCGTGCTCGGCATCGCGGTCTCGCAGCTCGTCAACTACCTGATCGTCCAGTTGGCCGGCGGCAACGTGAACAACGACGTATGGGCCCTGCAGGCTTGGCAGTGGATGCTGGGCGCCTGCTTCGTGCCCGCCCTGCTCTACTTGGTGTTCGCCCTGACCATCCCCGAGTCGCCGCGCTACCTGATCATGTCGGGGCGCACCAGGAAAGCGCGCGAGGTGCTGGCCGAGGTCGAGGGCGAGGACGTGGACCTCGACGCCCGCATCGCCGAGATCCAGCACGTGCTGCGTACTCAGCGCGTGCCGACGGTGAAGGATCTGCGCGGGCCGGCGGCCGGGCTGCTGCCGATCGTCTGGATCGGGATCACCCTGTCGGTGTTCCAGCAGTTCGTGGGCATCAACGTGATCTTCTACTACTCGTCCGTGCTGTGGCAGTCGGTCGGCATCAATCAGGCGGACTCGCTGCTGATCAGCTTCTCCAGCTCGATCATCAACATCGTGGGCACGTTCATCGCGATCTCGCTGGTGGACAAGATCGGGCGCAGGCCGCTGCTCCTGATCGGCTCGGTCGGGATGGCGGTCGCGCTGGCCACCGCGTCGTGGGCGTTCAGCGCCGGCCGCGTGGCCGGGAAGTCGGTCACGCTGCCGGACCCCCAGGGGCCGATCGCGCTTGTGGCGGCCAACGTGTTCGTGCTGTTCTTCGCGCTGTCCTGGGGTGTGGTGGTCTGGGTGCTGCTGGGAGAGATGTTCCCGAACCGCATCCGCGCCGCCGCCCTGGGCGTCGCGGCGGGAGCGCAGTGGATCGCCAACTGGGCGATCACGGTGTCGTTCCCGGCGCTGGCGCGGTGGAACCTGCCGGCCACCTACGCCATGTACGCGTTCTTCGCCCTGCTGTCGTTCCTGTTCGTCACCAAGTGGGTGCGGGAGACCAAGGGGCGCAAACTCGAAGACATGGGCTAATCTCCGGCACGTGATTGACGACGTCCTGGCCCCTTCGCTCGACGTGCTGTTCTGCGGCATCAATCCCGGCCTCATGTCCGAGGCCACCGGTCACCACTTCGCCCGCCCCGGCAACCGCTTCTGGCCCGCGCTGCACCTGTCCGGTTTCACGCCGCGCCTCCTGGCGCCTTCCGAGCAGCATCTCCTCCCCTCGTACGGCCTGGGCATCACGAACATCGTCGCCCGCCCCAGCGCCAAGGCGTCGGAGCTGACCAAACAGGAGCTGGCCGAGGGTGGCCTGGCACTGGCGGCGAAAGTGGCGGACGCCGCGCCCAAGGTGCTGGCCGTACTGGGGATCTCGGCCTACCGGACGGCCTTCGCCCGAACCAAGGCCCGCATCGGCCCTCAGGACGAGCTCGTCGGTGGGGCCAGGGTCTGGGTGCTGCCCAATCCCAGCGGGCTGAACGCCCATTGGACCCTGGCCACCATCGCCGGCGAGATGGGCCGGCTGCGCGGCTACTTGCCGACGAAGTCCTGGGTCCAGTAGATCCGGCCCTGGGCGTTCTTGGCGGCGCCGACGCCGATGAGGTTGTACGCGCAGTTCATGATGTTGGCCCGGTGGCCTGGGCTGTTCATCCAGCCTTGGACGACCGAGGCGGCGGTCGGCTGGCCGAAGGCGATGTTCTCGGCGAAGGCCGTCCCTCCGGTGAAGCCGGCCGCCTTGACGCGGTCCAGGACGCTGCGGCCGTCCTTGGAGGTGTGGTCGAAGTACTTCTGCTTCGCCATGTCGCCGGAGTGGCCGAAGGCGGCGGCGTGGAGTTGCGGGTCGTGCTTGAGCGGCTGGCAGCCGCCCTTGGCCCGCTCGGCGTTGGTCAGCCTGAGGACCTCGTTCTCCAGGGCCGTGCCGACCGCTCCTGTGGAGGGGGCCGGGCTGGTGGGCGTGCCGCTGGGGCTGGGAGTGGGCGTGGAGGTGCTGACGGGGGCGCAGGCCAGTCTCACCGCCCGTGACTTGACGGTACGGCCGCGGTAGTCGGTGGCGAATGCGTAGTAGGTGCCCGGCTTGCAGGCGAGCGCCAGGGTGACGCGGCCGTTCCTGGTGGCCCCGCTCTTGACGACGCGGTCGGGGCCGGGGACGGCGCGTTGGATGCGGATGCGCAGCAGCGCCGGACTGTCGCAGCCACGCCGGGTGGCGAACGACGTGATCTTGCCTTTGGTGCTGAGCCGGGGCTTGGCCGCGCTCACGCGGCACGAGGCCTCCGACGACACCGCGGAGCCCTGCGCCGCCGCTGAGCCGGGCGATGCGGCCGAGCCCTGCTGTGCGGCCGAGCTCTGCGCCGCGGTTGAGCCCTGCGTCGCGGCCTCGGCCGCACAGCCAGTCGCGCAGAGCGCCGCCAGGCTCAGGAGCCCGGCGAATACCCCATGGGGTCTACGCATAGGGGGTTTCCTCCAGTTGCGATAGACGCTGGATGGCTAGGCATTCTGTCGGGGTCGAGACCGATTTGTCATCAAATTGGGATATTTGCCACAAGACTCAGGTAAACCAAAGTGATCGTTGAGGCGGCTGTGGCGCCGCCGCGCAGGCCCGGAAACCCCTGCGCCAGCGGGCTTCGCGAGCCACCATCTCGCCTGGAGGTACGCACCGGGCCGGCGCCCGGTTCGGACAGCGAGCATCCCCGCCGAGGTCCGCACGGTGGTACGGGCTCCGGCCCGCTCGGTGCTCTCGTTGAACCGGTTAGCCAGCCCCGGCGGGTACGCATCGCGCCCGTGGGAGCGTTTGCAGGCGCCACGTCTCGAAAGCGTCACGGGCTATTGACGGCACCGATTAGGGAATTTACGGTCACGGTACTTATCCGGTTCAGCAGGCCCCTTGACCGGCCTGCGCCTACTGAAGAGTGATCGATCACCGGTCCCAAGGCGGGGGGCGCTCTTCGCGTCCGGCCTGGGAGCGCTCCCAGGTGGAGTCCGGAGCGCGGCCCGTTCGAGAGCAGCCGGCCCATCGGGGTGTCGACAAGACGTGCGAACCTTCGCGCCGGGCGCGGAGGAAGGAGAGAAGCGATGCGTAACCGGGTTCGGATCATGATTCCGCTCGTGGCGGCGGGCCTGCTCGCCGCGGCCTGCACGGGCGGCGGAGCCACGCCGACCCCGCCGGCCTCCCAGCCGCAGAGCCAGGGCGCGGTGACCAACGCCAACCCTGACTCGCTGCCGCGCAACGAGACGCTCTACACGACCGGCACCCAGTGGGGCCCGCCGGCCAACTTCAACCCCATCAGGGAATGGGACCATGCCACGGGCACCAAGGGCCTGGTGTACGAGACGCTGTTCCACTATGACGCGACCGCGGGCAAGCTGATCCCCTGGCTGGCCGAGAGCGGCTCGTGGGCCGACGACAAGACCTACCAGGCCAAGCTCCGTCAGGGCGTCAAGTGGTCAGACGGTCAGCCTCTGACGGCCAAGGACGTGGTGTTCTCCTTCGAACTCGGCAAGATGGAGACGATCCCGTACCACAACCTGTGGACCTGGCTGAAGAGCGTCGAGGCCGTTGACGACCAGACGGTGAAATTCACCTTCTCCACGGGCAACTACCAGCAGTGGGACTTCAACCTCTTCAACCGGTCGATCGTCCCCGAGCACATCTGGAAGGGCCGTTCGGAGAAGGAGGTGCTCGACGGGACCAACGAGAACCCGGTGGGCACGGGCGCGTACACGTTCATGACCAAGGACCAGGACCGCGTCGTGCTGCAGCGGCGCGACGACTGGTGGGGCAAGGCCGCGCTGAACATGGAGCCCAAGCCGCGCTACATCGTGGACATCGTCACCCCGAGCAACGAGGTCGCGCTCGGCCTGCTGCTGCAGAAGGGCATGGACCTGAGCAACAACTTCCTGCCCGGTGTGGCCAATCTGGTGAAGGGCAACTTCGGCCTGACGACCTACTACAACCAGCCGCCGTACATGTTGTCGGCCAACACCGCGTGGCTGGTGCCCAACAACACCAAGAAGCCGCTGAACGACCCCGCCTTCCGCAAGGCGCTCGCCTCCTCGATCGACGTCAAGAAGATCGTCGAAGGCGTGTACGGCAACCTCGTCAAGGCCGCCAGCCCGACCGGCCTGCTGCCGCAATGGGAGCAGTACGTGGACCAGAACGTGGTGGCCAAGTCCGGGTTCTCCTTCGACGCGGCCAAGGCGAAGAAGATGCTGGCCGACGCCGGTTACAAGGACACCGACGGCGACGGGTACGTCGAGAACAAGGACGGCTCCAAGCTCAACCTGAGCATCATCGTGCCGTCCGGCTGGACGGACTGGATGGAGTCGGCCAGGTCCATCGCCGCCAGCGCCAAGACCGCCGGCATCCAGGTCACCCCGGACTTCCCCGACTTCAACGCCCTGGTGGAGAGGCGCAGCAAGGGCGACTTCGACCTGCTGATCAACAACGAGCGGCAGCTGTCGAACTCGCCGTACACCTACTACGAGTACATCTTCCAGCTCCCGGTCCAGAAACAGCAGAACACCGTCAACTTCGCCCGCTACGACAACAAGCGGGCCTGGGACCTGACCAAGCAGCTCGACCAGGTCAAGACCGACGACGTCGAGGGCATGAAGAAGATCATCTCCCAGCTCCAGCAGATCCACCTGGACGACCTGCCGGTGATCCCGCTCTGGTACAACGGCCTGTGGGCGCAGTCCAGCAACCAGATCTGGAAGAACTGGCCGGCCGCGGAGGGCAGCACGCCCAAGACTCCGGCCGTGATGTGGCACAACTGGTTCGAGCTGGGTGGCTTCGAGACCCTCACGCAGCTTCAGCCCTCCGGCTCCTGACCCCACCGCCCCCCGCGCCGCCGGGAGCGGGGGGCTCTCACGGCTCTCACGGCTCTCACGGAGAAAGCATCACGTGCGTCGATATTTCGGCAGAAAACTGCTCATATATGGGCTGACCTTCTTCGTCGCGGTCACCGTCAACTGGATGATCCCGCGTTTCATGCCGGGAGACCCGGTGGCGAGCATGGTGGCCAGGGCCAACGTCACCCAGCCCGCGGCCGCGGAGGCGATGCGGGCCTACTACACCAACCTCTTCGGCTTCGACCAGCCATTGATCACGCAGTACCTCAACTTCTGGGCCGCGCTGGTCAAGGGCGACTTCGGGATCAGCATCTGGCTGTTCCCCACGCCGGTCAGCACCGTGATCACGGCCGCGGTGCCGTACACGCTGGGGTTGATCATCCCGTCGGTGCTGCTGAGCTGGGTGGTGGGCAACCAGTTCGGCGCGTACGCCGCCCGGCGCAAGCTCCTCGACAACACCGTGCTCCCGGTCGGGTACGTCCTGACCGCGATGCCGTACATGTGGCTGGCCGTGCTCCTGGCCTGGGCGCTCGGCGTGATCGCGGGCCTGTTCCCGGTGGCGGGCGGCTACAGCTTCTCGATGCGGCCCAACTGGTCGTGGACGTTCCTGCTCGACCTGCTGCACCACTGGACGCTGCCGTTCCTGTCCCTCTTCCTGGTGGCGCTGGGCGGCTGGGCCATCGGCATGCGCAACATGATCATCTATGAGCTGGAGTCCGACTACTCCAATTACCTGGCCGCGCTCGGCGCGCCGGCCCGGCTCATCCGCAGGTACGCCTTCCGCAACGCCGTCCTGCCCCAGATCACCGGCCTGGCCCTGCAGCTCGGCGTGATCGTGGCCGGAGCCCTGGTCACCGAGATCGTCTTCGCCTATCCGGGCCTGGGCAGCCTGATTCTCAACGCCATCAAGAACAAGGACTTCTTCCTGCTTCAGGGCACGTTCCTGTTCATCGTGCTCGGCGTGCTGATCGCCAACTTCATCATCGACATCGTCTACGTCGTGGTCGATCCGCGTACCAGGGCGGGAATGGCGGGTGCGCAGGCATGACGGCACTCCAGGAAGTCGCCCCGCGCGAGCGCGCCGGGATCCGGCGCGAAGCGCTCTACTTCGCGGTCCGCAACGGCAAGCTGATGTTCGGCTTCGGCCTCGTGCTCGTGCTGCTCGTGCTGGGCCTGATCGGGCCGGTGCTGGCCGGCGGCACGCCCAACGAGTACGGCCCCCGCCCCATGAGCCCGCCCTCGGCCGAGAACTGGTTGGGCACCACCACGTTCGGCCAGGACATCTTCCTCCAGTTCGTGTACGGCCTGCGCAGCACCTTCGCCGTGGGCGTGGTCGGCGGCGGCATCGCGGCGGCCATCGGCATGCTCGTCGGCTTCGTGGCCGGTTACCGCGGCGGCATCGTCGACGAGGTGCTCAACATGCTGACCAACGTCATCCTGGTCATCCCCACGCTGGCCGTGCTGCTGATCATCAACGCGTATCTGGGCATCAGGAGCGTGGCCGTGCAGGGCCTGTTCATCGGCCTGACGCAGTGGCCGTGGGCGGCGCGGGCGATCAGGGCGCAGACGTTCTCGCTGCGTACCCGCGAGTTCGTGGACCTGGCGCGGATGAGCGGCGCGGGCACCTGGAAGATCATCACCAGGGAGATCGCGCCGAACATGAGCTCCTACCTGTTCATGACGTTCATCCTGCTGTTCGGCGGCGCGATCCTCATCGCCTCCTCGCTCGACTTCATCGGCCTCGGCCCCACCGAGGGCGTCTCGCTCGGCCTGATGTTGCAGAACGCCAACCAGTGGAGCGCGCTCCAGCTCGGCATGTGGTGGTGGTTCGTGCCCCCGGGAGCGGCCATCACCGCCATCGTGGGCGCCCTGTACGTGGCCAACGTCGGCCTCGACGAGGTCTTCAACCCGAAACTGAGGGAGACATGAGCCTGCAGGTCAGCGAGCTGAGGGTCTACTACCGCACGCTCAGGGGCGAGGTCCAGGCCCTCGACGGCATGTCCTTCGAGCTGTCGGACGGCGAGATCCTCGGCCTGGTCGGCGAGTCCGGGTGCGGCAAGAGCACGCTCGGCAAGAGCCTCATCCGCATGGACGGCCGCATGCGCCACGTCGGCGGCCGGGTCGTGCTCGACGGCCGGGAGCTGCCCATCGCCGACGACCGCCAGATGGCCGACTTCCGCTTCAAGGAGGTCTCCCTCATCCCGCAGTACGCCATGAGCGCGCTCAACCCCACCCGCAAGATCCGCAAGATGGTCGGCGAGCTGCTCAAGTCCAGGGGCGCGGCCCTGGACGCCGCCGAGCTGGAGCGCCGGATGGACCAGGTCGGCCTGCCCCGCGAGGTGCTCGACCGCTACCCGATCGAGTTGTCCGGCGGCATGAAACAGCGCATGGTGATGGTCATCTCCACGCTGCTCGACCCGTCCCTGCTGATCGCCGACGAGGTCACCTCCGCGCTCGATGTCTCCACCCAGAAGGCCGTCGCCCGCGCCCTGCTCGGCTTCCGCGAGAGCGGCTACGTCAAGAGCATGATCTTCGTCACCCACGACATCGCGCTCACCCACCACATCGCCGACACGATCATGGTCATGTACGCGGGCAAGCTCGCCGAGAAGGCCCCCGCCGACGTGATCGTCAAGGCGCCCCGCCACCCGTACACGAGGCTGCTTCTCGACTCCCTGCCCGAGGTCGGCGTCCGCTACGCCGACCGCAGGCTGGCGGGCATCGCCGGCAGCCCGCCCTCCCTGCTGGACCCACCTGCCGGCTGCCGCTTCCGCGACCGCTGCCCGCTCGCCGGAGACGAGTGCGCCGAGGAACCGCCGGTAGTCGAACTCGCCCCCGACCACCACGTCGCCTGCTGGAAGGCCTGATGCTGAAACTCGACGAGGTCACCAAGGAATTCAGGATCGGCGCCTTCGGCGGCAGGAGCGTCACGGCCGTCAGGAACGTGAGCTTCGAGGTCGTGCCCGGCGAGGTCGTCTCCCTGATCGGTGAGAGCGGCAGCGGCAAGAGCACGATCGGCCGGATGATCCTGGGCCTGAACCCGGTCACCAGCGGCTCGATCACCTTCGACGGGCGGCCCGTCCAGGCCGGCAAGGACTATTACCGCCACATCCAGGGCATCTTCCAGGACCCGTTCAGCTCGTTCAACCCGGTGTTCAAGGCCGACCGGGTGTTCGCCATGATCAAGGAGGCGTACTACCCGGCCGTCCCCGAGCCCGAGTGGGCCGAGCGGGTCGCCGCGTCCCTGCGCGATGTGCGGCTCAACCCCGACCAGGTGCTCGGCAAGTACCCCCACCAGCTCAGCGGCGGCCAGCTCCAGCGCCTGCTCATCGCCCGCGCGCTGCTGCTGGACATCAAGCTGCTGGTGGCCGACGAGATCACCAGCATGCTGGACGCCTCCACCCGGATCGACGTGCTCAACCTGCTGGCAGAGCTGAAGGCCAGGGGGCTCGGCGTGCTCTACATCACGCACGACCTGTCCCTCGGCAACTACCTCGCCGAGCGCACGGTGGTGCTGCGCCGGGGGAGCGTGGTCGAGATGGGCCTGACGGACAAGGTCTTCGGCGATCCGCTGCACCCGTACACGCGCGAGCTGCTGTCGGCCGTGCCGCGCCTGCACCAGGGCTGGGACGACGCCGCGCCCGTGGACACCTGCCTGTACCACGGGCGGGGTGCCACCGGGGGACTGCTGGAGGCCGAGCCCGGCCATTTCGTGGCGTGCGCGCAGTTGGAGACCTGCTGAGGAGGCGAGGCGGTCAGACCCTGAACTCCTCGGTGCGGTGCGCGTAGGCCGGCACCGCGGCCCGCATCTCGTCGGTGACCAGCGGCGGCGGCAGCGGCACGATCTCCCGCTCGTGGAAGCCGAGCACGTCCTCACCGGCGGCGAACAGCTCCTGGACCGCCCGCAGGCACGGCCCGACCACCCCGGGATCGATGATCCGCCGGCCGCCCATGCCCCCGCCGTACTGGTCGTACAGCACTTCGTACATCAAGGACGGAGAGAAGATCACCAGCTCCGGCAGCGGGTCGAAGTCCGCCACCCGGTCGCCCCGGACGACCCGGCACGGCGAGCCGGCCCGGTCGCGCAGCGCCAGGACGTGCATCTCCCACTGCAGGTACGCGCTGATCGGGAACTCCACCACCCGCACGCGCCTGACCGGGACGCGGTGGCGGAAATAGTCGGCCACGGGCGCCGCCATGCGGTCGGCCAGGGCCAGCGACCGCTCCCAGTCGCCGTCCATCATGGCCCGCCAGCTCGCCACGTCGGGTTCGTAGAAGTGCTGGGCCCTCTCCAGCTTCCACATCGGCTCGGCACAGGCCGCGTGGTCGTGGTCGAAACGGGCTTGGTACTCCGGCACGTCCAGGAAGAGGCCGTCGGCGTGGGCGACGGCGGCGAACGGATTGGGGCGGCGGGCCGGAGTGCCCTGCTCGGTCATGGGCGTCCCTTCGACTCTGAAGATCCGCCCCGATAATGAAGTGAGGCCCTGACCGGGTCAAGGCCCAAAACCATCCGGGCGCCCGCCCTCAGCGGCGGTGGTGGAAACGCCGGTGGACCAGGCTGAACAGCATGACGCCCAGCCACACAACGAACAGCACCTTGAAGATCCCGAACCCGCCGAAGATCAGCCCCAGCATCATGAACACGAACAGCACGGGCAGGATCGGGTGCGGCCCCCGGTGTTGCCGCCACGGATGGCCTTGGTGGCGCCACTGCCGGCGCATCTCACGCTGTGCCTGGTGCATCGACCGCATCTGCTGCCGGTGCGCGGTCATCGCCTCCCGCCAGCCGTCCATGTCGTACTGGGGGACGGGCTCGCGGTAGCCGGGCGCCGCCTGCCGCGGCCCCGGCAGGTCGGCCGTCACCTTCGCGAGGTCGCGGGCCGTCTTCGAGGCCAGCGCCTGGTCGAGTCGCTCGTCGAGCTCCTCGTGGGTCAGGCGGCCCTGCGCGAAGTGCTCGCGCAGGGCGGCCATCGTCTGCTCACGCTCGGCGTCGCCGATGCGGAGTTCGTTCGGATCCATGCCCAAGCCCTCCACGAAGGTGTTGTTCACTCCTCGCCCGGTTCGCCGTCGGCCAGGATCTGGTAGAGCTTGCGCCGGGTCTCAACAAGAGTCTTACGCGCTTCGCGGATTTGTGCGTCGTTCCCGGTCTGGAGAATTTGCATCATGGCGAAGGCGGACTGCCGGGCGATGTGCCAGAGATCGGCGGTGTTGTCGTCGATGTCCGGCCGCATCTCGTCCCACGGAGCCCGGACCTCGTCCGCGTGTGCCTCGATGTAGTTGCGCCCTTCCTCGGTGAGGCGGAAGGTCTTGCGACCCTCGCTCTCCTCCGAGATCACCAGGCCCTCGTCGGTGAGCTGCTGCAACGCCGGGTAGACGGCGCCGGGGCTGGGCTTCCAGCCGCCCTCGCTGCGCTCGGCGATCTCCTGGATGATCTGGTAGCCGTTGCGCGGTTCCTCGGAGAGCAGGGCCAGGATCGCGGCGCGCACATCGCCCCGCTTGGCCTTGCGGCCCCTGCCCCAGCCGCGCGGGCCGCCGCCCCACGGCCCGCCGGGACCGCCCCATGGGCCGCGCCCCCAGTCGAACGGGAACGGGCCGGGGCCGCGCCTGCCGCGCTGCCGGTGCTCGTGATGTTCGTGATGTTCGTGATGGTGGCGGCGACCCTCTCCGAAGGCCTCGGACATGGTCCTGAACGCCTCGCGGGCTGCTTGCCTGGCCTCTCGGGCCGCCTGCCGGTACTCGTGCGCGCCGGGCCAGTGCCCGCCTGCTGCTTGTGCGGAAGTCATTCTTTCCCCCTATATCGTGATCTGTTCTCGATGCGTCAACGATATATCGATAGTATGTCGTTCGCAAGCCAGGGGATGGAGTGAGCTACATCACGAAAAAGTTGCGGAATCCGGGAACAGGATCGGGGAGGGGCTCGTTATTCACAGCAGACGAGGTCGTTCCGCGTCGGCAGGGCTGGGGGGTGCTGTCGCCGCGGAGACGACCTCGTCTGCGTTTGCGGAACATTGTCCGGATGATTCGGGATCACGGACCCAGGTGCCCGGGACCGTCCCACGTCGGACCGCCGCCGTCCGCAACCACGTCTCCAATACCTTCGCAAAGTCACGCGTCGCGGACAGGGCTCAGGTCATCGTGAAGGCGCGCCAGGCGGGTCTCGGCGCGTAAAGGGATTCTTTGCCGTACAGTCCGGATCATGATGGGGCACACGCACGCGATGACTGGGGCCATCGCCTGGCTGGGGCTGGCGCCGCCTCTCGCCGCACTTCCACTGGTGAACGAATCCTCCCGGTTCATCGACACCGGAATCATGGCGAGTGCGCTCAGCCCGGCCGAGCTGATCGCCGGAGCGATCATCTGTGCCGGGGCCGCGATGCTGCCCGACCTCGACCATCCGAGCGCGACGATCGCGCAGACGTTCGGGCCGGTCACGTGGGTGCTCAGCAAGGCCGTGTCCTGGATCAGCGGCGGGCACCGTGGAGCGACCCACTCGCTGGCGTTCGCGGTGGCGCTCGGGTTCGGGACGCACTGGCTGGCCAACACCTATCCCATCGGGCGTGACATCGTGGTCGTGCTGCTCATCGGCCTGGCCCTGCGGGCGATCGGCGTCGGCATCCCCGGGAACAAGGTGGGCTCCGCGCTGATCAACATCGGGCTGACCGCCGGGCTGTACGCCGTCTTCCTCTCGCTGCAGGTGGGTTACGCCTGGCTGGGGCTGGCGGTGGGGGTCGGCTGCCTCATCCATGTGGTGGGCGACTGCATGACCGAGCGGGGTTGTCCGGTGTTGTGGCCGCTGGGGGCCAAGTTCGTGTTGCCGTGGAAGATCGGCATCAAGACGGGCAAGAAGTTCGAGCAGAAGATCCTGGCTCCGATCCTGTCCGTGGCCATCGTCGGGCTGCTGTTCTGGCGGCTGGTACCCGCTTAACTTGATGTCGAGATATCCTAGAGATATCTTGACGTCGAGATATCCGCCGCGGTGCTCGCGACTTAGGGTCACCTAACGTGTTTCCCGATCGAAGAGTGCGGCAGGATTTGGTCTGAGAAAATGTCTGATGGAGGAGGCGAATCACCGTGTCCGCGAACAGCTTCGGCAGCCGTGACACGCTACGCGTCGGTGACGCGTCATATGAGATTTTCCGGCTGGATGCCGTCGAGGGCGCCGCACGCCTCCCGTACAGCCTGAAGATCCTGCTGGAAAACCTCCTCCGCACCGAGGACGGCGCGAACATCACCGCCGACCACATCCGTGCGCTGGGCGGCTGGGACCCGAACGCGAAGCCGAGCGTGGAGATCCAGTTCACGCCCGCGCGCGTGATCATGCAGGACTTCACCGGCGTGCCCTGCGTGGTCGACCTCGCCACCATGCGCGAGGCCGTGCGCGACCTGGGTGGCGACCCGGACCGCATCAACCCGCTCGCGCCGGCCGAGATGGTCATCGACCACTCGGTCATCGTCGACTACTTCGGTCACCCCGACGCCTTCCAGCGCAACGTCGAGCGTGAGTACGAGCGCAACCGCGAGCGCTACCAGTTCCTGCGCTGGGGCCAGACGGCCTTCGACGAGTTCAAGGTCGTCCCGCCCGGCACCGGCATCGTGCACCAGGTCAACATCGAGCACCTGGCCCGCGTGGTCATGACCCGCGACGGCAAGGCGTACCCCGACACCTGCGTCGGCACCGACTCCCACACCACCATGGAGAACGGCATCGGCGTCCTGGGCTGGGGCGTCGGCGGCATCGAGGCCGAAGCCGCGATGCTCGGCCAGCCGATCTCCATGCTCATCCCGCGCGTCGTCGGCTTCAAGCTCAGCGGCAAGCTGCCCGCCGGGGCCACCGCCACCGACCTGGTGCTGACGATCACCGAGATCCTGCGCAAGCACGGCGTGGTCGGCAAGTTCGTGGAGTTCTACGGCGAGGGCGTCTCGTCGGTGCCGCTGGCCGACCGGGCCACGATCGGCAACATGAGCCCCGAGTTCGGCTCCACCTGCGCGATCTTCCCGATCGACGGCCAGACCATCGACTACCTGCGGCTGACCGGGCGCTCCGAGGAGCAGATCGCGCTCGTCGAGAGTTACGCCAAGACCCAGGGCCTGTGGCTCGACCCGTCCGCGCCCGAGCCGGTCTTCTCCGAGTACATCGAGCTCGACCTCGGCACCGTCGTTCCGTCGATCGCCGGACCGAAGCGCCCGCAGGACCGCATCGCGCTGTCGGCCGCCAAGGCCACCTGGCGCCACGACGTCCAGAACTACGTGGTAGACGACATCGACGAGGCCGGCGAGGAGACCTTCCCGGCCTCCGACGCGCCCGCCTCCAACGCCACCGCCAACGGCGGCCGGCCGCACAAGCCGGTGCCCGTCACGCTGGCCGACGGCACCTCGTTCGAGATCGACCACGGCATCGTCTCGATCGCCGCGATCACCTCGTGCACCAACACCTCCAACCCGTACGTCATGCTCGGCGCGGCGCTGCTGGCCCGCAACGCGGTCGACAAGGGCCTGACCCGCAAGCCGTGGGTCAAGACCTCGCTGGCCCCCGGCTCGCAGGTGGTCACCGGCTACTTCGAGCGCTCGGGGCTGCAGCCGTACCTCGACAAGATCGGCTTCAACCTCGTCGGCTACGGCTGCACCACCTGCATCGGCAACTCGGGCCCGCTGCCGGCGGAGATCTCCGAGGCCGTCCAGGCCAACGACCTCGCGGTCACGGCCGTGCTGTCGGGCAACCGCAACTTCGAGGGCCGCATCAACCCCGACGTCAAGATGAACTACCTGGCCTCGCCGCCGCTCGTGGTGGCGTACGCGCTGGCCGGGACCATGGACATCGACCTCGACACCGAGCCGCTCGGCCTCGGCGGCGACGGCAAGCCGGTCTACCTGAAGGACATCTGGCCGTCGCCGGAGGAGATCTCGGCGGTGGTCAACTCCTCCATCGGCCGTGACATGTTCGAGCGCGACTACGCCGACGTGTTCAAGGGCGACGACCACTGGCGTTCGCTGCCGATCCCGACGGGTAACACGTTCGAGTGGGACCCGGACTCGACGTACGTGCGTAAGGCCCCGTACTTCGACGGCATGCCGTCCAAGCCCGAGCCCGTCACCGACATCACCGGCGCCCGCGTGCTGGTCAAGGTCGGCGACTCGGTCACCACCGACCACATCTCGCCGGCCGGTTCCATCAAGGTCGGCACCCCGGCCGCGCAATACCTGCAGGGCAACGGCGTCGAGGTGAAGGACTTCAACTCCTACGGCTCGCGGCGCGGCAACCACGAGGTGATGATCAGGGGCACGTTCGCCAACATCCGCCTGCGCAACCAGATCGCGCCGGGCACCGAGGGCGGCTACACCCGCGACTTCACCCAGCCCGACGGGCCGGTGTCGTTCATCTACGACGCCTCGGTCAACTACGCCGCGGCAGAGACGCCGCTGGTGGTGCTGGCGGGCAAGGAATACGGCTCCGGCTCCTCGCGCGACTGGGCGGCCAAGGGCACGGCGCTGCTCGGCGT